>CAYNUJ010000224.1:0-4667 GCA_964400095.1 uncultured Melioribacteraceae bacterium | reverse complement strand
ATTTTTCTTACACAGAGTTCCACAGAGGAGTCACGGAGGTTCGCGGAGAAAGAAATTCAGTGGCTCTCCGTGTATCCTCAGTGCGTCTCCGTGTAAATTTCTTTCACAGAATTATCTCAATTCAATAAGTAAACAAATCCCACGCCGGTATTTGTAAACGATAATTTCAATTTTGAGTTTTTTGCATTACGGCTTCCGCTAACAAACTTCCCTATTCCGTAACCTATTGCCGCGCCGAGGAAGGTATCGCTGAGCCAATGCTGGTCGTGGTAAATTCTCGATGCGGCTGTCATACCCGCCAGCGAATACCAGAGAATACTCCAATACGTATTGTCGAATGATTCCGCCATAGCGGTTGAAAATGCGAAGGCGACCGTTGTGTGTCCGCTGGGAAAAGAGTTGTTGTCGTTGTCAAACGAAAAAGGGGAGAAGGCTGTATTCCCGTCGTTTAAATAGGGACGGTGTCTGCCCAGCAATACTTTTATCGATGTGGTTATTATTCCGGCATAAATAATTGACACGGCGGAGTTCAAACCCGCACGGCGGATTTGTTCGTTACCGCCGAATAATCCAGCCGAGTAAACAACGGCGGAAAGGGCGGCGGTGTAACCGCTTCCGTAATATTTATCGACGTTAAAAAACGAATCGTTAAATGAAGAATTATTCTTTCCGCTGAACTTTCTGATTTCTTTGTCCGCTAAGAACAATAAACCCGCGGTTCCAACTGCAATGCCTGCGGTTCTAAAAAACTTTTCCGGCTGATTAAAAGGGTATGAAATCAATTCCTTCCCAATGTCAATTCCGGTAGAAAAATCATCTCCGAAAGTTGCCAATTGACCGGAAGTGATTTTTGGGAAAAGCAGCAGAAAAGAAATTAATAGTAATTTAATGCCGCTCAAACGTTAACCTCGCGACTTCATAATTTTAGCCCAAGTATCGCGCAGTGTGGTAGTTCTATTGAAAACGAGTTTATCATCTGTGGAATATTTAGTATCCACGCAGAAATAACCGTTGCGTTCGAACTGAAATCTATCGCCCGGTTGTGCTTCCTTAACGAATGGTTCAAGTTTTGAACCGCTTAAAATTTCCAGAGATTCGGGATTAATTAATTCTTTAAATTCCTTTTCTTTTTCTCCCAGTGGATCTTCAACGGAGAACATTCTATCGTACAAACGAATTTCTGCGTCAACCGCGTGTTGAACCGAAACCCAATGAAGAGTGCCTTTAACTTTTCTGTTGGAAGCCGCCATTCCGCTTTTTGTTTCGGGGTCGTAAGTACATCGCAGTTCAATAACGATGCCTTCGTCGTCTTTTATCACTTCTTCGCATTTAATTATGTATGCGTAACGAAGTCTTACTTCTCCGCCCGGTTTAAGCCGGAAAAATTTTTTGAACGGCTCTTCCATAAAGTCATGCTGTTCAATATAAATTTCTCTGCTGAAGGGAACCTTTCGTTTCCCCATTGTTTCGTCTTCGGGATTATTGACAGCGTCGAGTTCTTCAACTTGGTCTTCGGGATAATTTGTAAGCACAACTTTCAGCGGACGGAGGACTCCCATGACGCGCTGAGCGGTTTTGTTCAAATCCTCTCGAACGCTGTATTCCAAAAGTGCGACGTCAATTACGTTATCCCGTTTAGCTACCCCGACTCTCTCGGCAAGATTACGAATAGAGGCCGGTGTATAACCCCGCCTTCTCATACCTGATAACGTAGGCATCCGCGGGTCGTCCCAGCCGTCAACAATTCCGTCTTCAACCAATTGCAGTAATTTCCTTTTACTCATTACCGTGAAATTCAGATTCAGCCGGGCAAATTCAATCTGCCTCGGATGATGAATATCTAAATTTTCGATGAACCAATCGTAAAGAGGACGGTGATTCTCAAATTCCAAAGTGCAAATAGAATGGGAAATTCCTTCAATCGAATCGCTCTGTCCGTGCGCCCAATCGTACATAGGGTAAATGCGCCATTTGTCGCCGGTGCGGTGATGCGACGCGTGACGTATTCTGTACATTATCGGATCGCGGAGATTCATGTTTGGAGAAGACATATCAATTTTTGCGCGAAGAACGTGCTCGCCGTCTTCGAACTCGCCGTTTTTCATCCGCTCGAATAAATCGAGATTTTCTTCAACAGTTCTATTCCGGTAAGGAGATTCTTTACCCGGTTCCGTTGGGGTTCCTCGCATTTCTTTGATCTCTTCCATCGAAGATGAATCTACATATGCTTTCCCTTTTTTAATTAATTCAACCGCAAAATCGAAGAGATCGTCGAAATAATCGGAAGCGAAATATAGCCCGTCCCATTTAAAGCCGAGCCATTGAATGTCTTCCTTAATCGAATTGACATATTCTTCTTCTTCTTTTGTCGGATTTGTATCGTCGAAGCGAAGGTTGCATTTGCCGTTGTACTGTTTTGCCAGTCCAAAGTTAAGGCAAATGGATTTTGCGTGTCCAATATGCAAATAACCGTTAGGTTCCGGAGGAAAGCGTGTGTGTACGTAAGAATATTTTCCTTCTTTCAAATCGTTATCGATTATTTCCGTAATAAAATTTGTTTTGTTATTTTCGTCCAATTTTTTATCCGTTTAATTTTGTTGGTATAATTTCAAGAGCTTTGTCAATTCTTTCAATAACTTTTTCCTTGCCAATAATCGAGAGCAAATCAAATACGCCCGGTCCGTGTCCCACGCCAGAAACCGCAAGCCTAACGGGATGAATCAATTTCCCCAACCCGATTCCCAATCTTTCGGCGGTTGAGCGGAGAGTTGTTTCAAAATCCTCGAGTGAAGGATTTTCCAATTTAGCGAATTCGTCTCTAATATGCTTCAAAAGATCCGCGCTGTCCGCTTTCCATCTTTTCTTTAAAGCGGCTTCGTCATAATCTTTCGGTTCTTCATAAAAGTATTCACAATTATCGATAAACTCTTTTACGAACCCAACCCTTTCGCGCATCGCGGCAATAATGGATAAAATATATTCTTCGCTGAATTGATTACCGGAGTATTTAGATTTACTCAATTCCTCCTCGACTAAAGGAAGAATCTCTTTGGGAGATTTAGCGCGGATATGCTCTCCGTTGAGCCAATTCAATTTTTCCAAATTAAATACGGCGCCGGCTTTATTTACTCCTTCGAGAGAAAACTTTTCAATTAGTTCATCCATAGAATAAAATTCTTTATCGTCCGCCGCGTTCCAGCCGAGTAACGCTACAAAATTGACAAGGGCTTCTTTCAGATAACCTTTCTTCCTATAATCCTCAACCGCAACATCGCCCTGACGTTTACTTAATTTACTTCGGTCTTCGTTTAGCAGAAGCGGTAAATGCGCGAATACCGGAACGTCCCAACCGAGGAAATTATAAAGAAGCACATGCTTGGGGGCGCTGGGCAGCCATTCTTCGCCGCGGATAACATGGCTTATTTCCATTAAATGATCGTCAACTACATTCGCCATGTGGTAAGTAGGGAATCCGTCGCTTTTAATTAGTATTTGGTCGTCTATCGTATCTGTGTTAAACTCCACTCTGCCGCGTATTTTATCCTCAACAATTATTCTTTCGTCAGCGGGAACATTTAAACGAATTACATGAGGAACCCCGGCGTTTAATTTCTCGTTAATCTCATCTTTACTCATGTAAAGCGCGTGTTTATCGTATTTAGGCTGTAATCCTTTTTCCCGTTGTTCTTCTCGTAATTTTTTTAATCTCTCCGGCGTGTCGAACGCGTAATAAGCGTTACCCTGAGCAATTAATTGTTCGGCATATTTACGGTAAATATCCAATCTTTCGGATTGCATGTACGGTCCGAAATCGCCTTCTTTGCCGGGACCTTCGTCAAAATCTAAACCCACCCAATTTAATGAATCGACTAAATTCTCAACCGCGCCTTCTACGTATCTTGACCGGTCGGTATCTTCAATTCTCAAAATAAATTTACCGTTGTTTTTTTTCGCAAACAGAAAGTTATAAAGCGCCGTTCTTAATCCGCCTACATGCAGGTATCCGGTAGGCGACGGAGCAAATCTTACTCTAACATTTTGATTATTCATCGTTCCTCGTGAAAATTTCATTTATCGAAATATCAAATATAATAATTAGGTCGGACAATAGAAGCGGAAGAATGCAGGTATTATTTACCTGCATTCAAATAATATTTTATTTTTTCAATAAACTCTTTACTGTCGATAGGTTTAGGGATATAATCGGTCGCTCCGGCAGCCAGGCATTTTTCTCTATCGCCCCGCATAGCGAAAGCGGTAAGAGCAATGATAGGCGTATTTTCATAATCGTCCAATTCTTTTATTTTCTGCGTTGCCTCAAAACCGTTCATCACGGGCATCTGCATATCCATCAGAATCAAATCGAATTTTTCTTTCTCCGCTATGTTCAACGCTTCCTGCCCGTTTTCAACGATAACAATATTATTGAAATTATTCTTTTTCAGAAGCCGGGTAACGATTATTTGGGAATGCTTGTAGTCCTCAGCCAATAGAATTTTCGCTTCGTCTTTCTTTTCAACTACTTCCCGCACCGGAGGGGGTTCCTCGTACCTTTTTATCATGGAATTTATTGTGTCGGCTAAATCTTCTATGTTGGTGCTTTTCTTACTGAGTAAATCCTCGAACAAACCGTCGATTTGTTTTAAATCTTCATGGAAATTTTCTTT
>CAYNUJ010000223.1:0-4672 GCA_964400095.1 uncultured Melioribacteraceae bacterium | reverse complement strand
ACATAAATAACAACAGCTCTGTAACCTACAGCGTGCTTTACGGCTTAACGGATTCGTTAAAAGCGGCAGAGACGCTAAGCGTAAACGACAAGGTAAACTTCAAAGTAGAACTGATAGACGTACAAAGCGGGAACGTAATAGGCGCGTACGACGATGTTGTTTATACGAAGAATAGTTTGGATAACTACGACAACATATCCTACTCAATAAATACCGAAGGAGCGGGGAATAGAAAAGTGAAATTAAGATTGGCGGTAAACGACAATTTAAACGGCGGATACGGATTTTCAAAAATATTTGCCGAAGGAACGGCGTTGGGTAAATTCAGTAATCCTGTAGCGCTTAATTATCAAGGGACTATGGAAGTGAAGGAATACTCTCTGGCGCAAAACTATCCGAATCCGTTCAACCCAAGTACAACAATAAAGTACCAACTGCCGAAAAGCGGAAACGTAAAACTTATAATTTATGATATGCTCGGACGCAAGGTAAAAACGCTTGTAAACGGATTTAAGCAGAAAGGAAGGTATGAGATTAGTTTCGACGCGTCTCAACTATCGAGCGGAGTATATATTTACAGAATATCGGCGAATGAGTTTTCTGCAAGCAGGAAGATGGTATTGATCAAATAATTGAGAATGGAAAATGGAGAATTAAGCCGGGCGAAAGTTCGGCTTTTAATCTAATTTGGATAGAACGCGGATGGAAAGAATGAAAAATGAAGAATCAAAAATTCAAAAGCGCTTCTTTGTGTAATTCGTGTAATTCGTGTCTGAATTATTTTTACTGCGAAAGTTCGGTTTTTTTTACTGATTTGGATAGAACGCGGGTGACGGTTAAATTTGGATGATTGGATGATTGGATGATTGGATGAATGGATGATTGTTCGCCAATGGAGTCTCGGTCATCATACACCCAGCGAAGAAAATGCACATTGCGAACGGAACGGAGTGTAGCGACGCGATCTGTTGTTTTGTTCGCGAAACTCAAAATTGTGCATTTGTACTTACAGATTGCCTCTCTGCCGACAAGGCAGGCTTCGTCGCCCCGCAAAGCGGGACTCCTCGCTCGCAGTCACTGACACAGCATGAGTCCTTTGAATGTTCTGCGAACAACAATCCAATCATCCGCAAAGTCTTTTTAATTTATTATTTCGATGGTTATATTTGCAGTAAAACAATATAATATAAGGATGACTTATGGCGTGGATAAAAGAAATTGAACCGGAATCTGCCGAAGGGAAATTGAAAGAAGTTTACGACGGCATTATAGGCAATAGAGGAAAATTATCGAATATAATGAAGGTTCACAGTCTTCTGCCCGGTTCAATGCAGACGCATATGGATTTATATTTATCTGTGATGTTCAATAAAAACAGTCTTTCCCGCGAGTTGAAAGAACTCATTGCCGTGGTTGTATCAGTTTGTAATAATTGCGAATATTGCATTAACCATCACGCCGAAGCGTTGAATTTTTATTGGAAAGACGAAAAAAGGATTAACGATTTAATTTCCGATTTCAGGTCAATGGATTTTCCGGTTAAAGTATTTGCCGTATTGGGATACGCCGAAAAATTAACTTTGCATCCCCACCGTCTCGCTCCGGCTGATGTGGAAAATCTGCGGATTCACGGTTACAACGACGAAGAAATTCTTAACATCAATTTAATCGTCGGTTATTTTAATTTTGTAAACAGAATAGTTCTCGGCTTGGGAGTTGAATTTAACGAAGAGGAATTGACCGGGTATAATTATTAGAGGGTCTTAGATTTAAATGCTACAGACTCAGAGTCGATTTATTAAACGATAGCGTTCGGATATTTTATGGAATCGAAAAGGGCGCAATTGTTGTTTTAAGGATTATCTCAAAAAGTACGCTGATAAAATATTAGAAAAACGGTTTTTCCTCAGCAAAAAATTTAGTGTTTTCGCCGTTTTACGGATTTCAAAAATGATATGAATATTTTTTATAACGTAAATAATCTTCTGTGTATATTCCGTTTGATTTATAAAACCAGTCGTCTTCAAGTATTTCTATCAAGTATTCCTTTTTCAAATCATTAATTCCTTTCGCTATAAAATTGCCGTAATAATTAAAGAAATTATTATGCATTTCCGCGTAAAAATAAATTATTCTCTTATATGGTTCGATGCGTTGAGAGTTCATTAAGGCGAAAACGCTGTCGATCCTTCCTTTATCTTCTTCGCGAAGTAAATTATAGACTTCCTCTTTGAACGCGCCGGTATCCGATGTTTGATAAAAATTCAAGAACATCTTCTGAAAGCGGCAGTCAATAAGGTGATACTTCTCATATTCCGATCGGTTTGCTGATAATTTCGACGGATAATTTAAACTTTTGAAATAATCGTAGTCTTTCCAATACTCCGAAATATAATTGTTATATTTCTCAATAAATTCTTCTTCGTTAAAGTCATTGTCGTCAATCGTAAGAACCAAAAACCAAAATTTCGGCGTTATTCTCAGCGCATAATGCCACATATGAAAATCGAATTCCGCCAAATGAAATTTTTCGGAGGATATTTCTTTTCTAAAATAATATTTATCCCAACTGTAAAATCTGTTATTCCAATTCGGCCGGAAATAGGAGATTGAATTACTTTTTTCTATTCCGTAATAAAGACTGTCATTCAGATTTGATACTGTTTTCAGAATAGTAGAATCAAAAGATATAATGATATCATTGTTGTTAAAGTATGGATAGGAAAGTGTTAAATTAAGCCGGTTTTCCCAAGTAACGTAAAAATACTTTCCGTAATAAGGAGAAAACTTATTAACGCTAAGTATTTCTTCCCGCGAGTTTGAAGCAACGTCATATAAAAATAAGGTCTTATCATTTATGTATAAAAACTTATCTCCGGAGGCATTCCAATTAACAAACTTCGGATCGTCCCTTCCGATAGCCGATTTATAATTAAATCTTTTTCCGACGTATCCGTTTTGCAATAAATACTCTACCGTTAAATAATCTCGTATATTGGGGCTGTCGAGCATTGTAATGATTCTATTTATTAAATCGTAATAAACCAAATATTTATGGGAATGAACGTAAATTCCATTTCCATTGGGATCCCAAATAAAAAAGTTAACGTACTCGGTATATTGCCGTTCCTCGAAATCAATAAATTTATTATTCGCCAAATCGTAAACCGAGAAAAATCCGCCCTCGTAATAAAAACCGTCGAGCGCCAAATATTTCTCTTCTTTGGAGACATTAATATTTCCGTAACTCCATGAGCTTTCTCCGTTACGGCTCGAATCTTTTCGAATTTCAATTAAATTTCCATCGCCGTTTAATTTAGCCAAACTGATATAATTCATATTATGAATTTCATCCGGCTCAAAAAGAATCAGGAAAATATTGCCGGTTTCCTTGTTGTAATCGAATGAATTTATGAATTTGTCTTGCCCGTCAAAAATCATTTTTTCAGTCTTGTTTTCGTAAGAATATAAAAACAGTTTATTTTCCCTTTTTACAAGAATTTGATTTAATTTTCCGCTATCTGTATGAATGGGAACATTCACATTTTCCGAACAGGATATGAAGATCGCTAATGAAATTATAATAATATACTTTATCATACTTTTACTTTTTTTTGCCGATAATCTTAATTTGGCAGGTTTATAAATTTATCGATAAATATTCACCGCTTCATTTTGTCAGACGCCAATTTAAAAACAATTTGGAAAAAATTCAATAACGCTTGTCTCGAGTCGTTGAATTTAAGCAAATCGGAATACATGAGAACCGCGCCGTTCCAGCCTTCCGTGTGCCAATAAGCTCCGCCGGGTAATTCGGTTTCCGTAATTTTTTTAGGAAACGGGTAAGCGGTTACGTAAAAATAAGGTTCGTTAATTCCATCGTCTCCCGGGGAAAATCCGAAATTCATCTGCTCGCGGGAGTAAACCCAATTTTCGGGATCCTGTCCTTCGATCAATCTACCGGAAAACCATAACATTCCGACGTCGAAATGATGCGCCCAAAAATTTATGCCGCTTGTTTCCTCTGTTATTTCTCCTTTGAATTCTAGAAATACGAAATAAATTTGCCGGAGAACGTCCCAGAATAATAACGCTTCCTCGGGAGAATAGAATAAACTTTTCGTTTCCACGAACTTGTCTTCCGGGAAATCGATATTTACGCCGTATTTTTTCAACTTGTTTTTTAATTCTTCGGTAAATTCAAATTGAGATTGACCGGCAAGAGTAATTTCATCCCGGTTTTTACCGGCAAAAATTTTGAGCTTTTGTTCGTTGAAATTTATATTAATATCCAGCGCTTCGATTGAGCCTTCCGAATCATATGGAATTGGCGTTGTCGTTAAGCCTTTGGCGTAAAATTTAAGGCTGAATTCCTCCCAGTTTTTTTGATGAGGAGTTTTGCTCCCTTTGATAAATGAAATTACGTCGGCGTATTTTTTTAAGGTTTCTATCGTCTGTTTAATATTTCCAATTTCCCGGAATTGCGCTTCCATTCTTATTCTCCGTATCTATAATTCTTTTAGATAAGCAAAATAAAGATTCTATTTTAAAAAATCTGTTTAATAAGTTACAATTTAGTATGAAGTTTAAACGGAAAAAATTTCCGAAGGAATGCAAAAAGTACTAATGGTCGGGTTTATAACGTCAAATAATAAAAGATTTTAAGCTGAAC
>CAYNUJ010000222.1:0-4687 GCA_964400095.1 uncultured Melioribacteraceae bacterium | reverse complement strand
ATGGAACATTAATAGACAACTTACTAAAATAAACTACCGAATTCATACCGATGCAATAAAAGAAAATTTAATTCCAATTACTCTTACCAAACGGCAAATTAATTTAGTGTATGCAAATGAAGCTGATATTCTGAATATGGCGCTTTTTGGTAAAACGGCAAAACAGTGGAGAGATAAAAATCCGGATAAAAAAGGTAATATCAGAGATTATGCAAATGTTGCTCAATTAGTTTGCTTGGCAAATCTTGAAAACTTGAATGCCGTTTTTATCAATGAAGGGTTTTCGCAAAGCGAAAGACTGCAAAAGTTGAATCAAATTGCAATTAGTCAAATGAAAATTTTGCTTGATAACACAAACACAAAAAAATTAGGCAATAAAAATAGATTATGAGTTCTCCTTTATTCAAAAAATTAGGCGATTTCATCCGGCTTGTGGATGTGCGGAACAAGGATTTGAAAGTAAAAACTTTATTGGGCTTAACAATTAACAAAGAATTTATTCCTTCCGTTGCCAATACTGTCGGAACGAATATGGCGAATTATAAAATCATTCGCAAAAACCAATTCGCTTGCAGTTTAATGCAGGTAAGAAGGGATAAAAAAATTCCGATTGCTCTTTTGAAAGATTTTGACGAAGCTATTATTTCTCAAGCCTATCCGGTATTTGAAATTGTCGATACCGAAAAATTACTGCCCGATTATTTAATGATGTGGTTCAGCCGTTCGGAGTTTGACAGAGAAGCTTGTTTTTATGCTGTCGGTGGGGTTAGAGGAAGTTTGGAGTGGGAAGATTTTTTAGAAATGAAACTCCCCGTTCCAAGCATAGAACGCCAAAAAGAAATAGTTGCCGAATACAACACTGTTGTAAACCGTATAAAACTAAATGAGAAGCTAAACAAAAAACTGGAAGAAACCGCTCAAGCAATTTATAAAAGGTGGTTTGTGGATTTTGAATTTCCTAATGAAGAAGGGAAACCGTATAAATCAAGCGGCGGAAAGATGGTGTGGAATGAGGAATTGGAGAAAGAGATTCCGGAGGGGTGGGAGTTTGGAGAACTTAATGATATAGCAGAAATTTTGATGGGACAATCTCCAAGTGGTGATAGTTATAATGAAGAAGGAATTGGAGAAATTTTTTATCAAGGAAGAACAGATTTCAAATTTAGATATCCTGATATTAGAATGTATACGACTGAACCTAAAAGAAAGGCTTTAAAGGGTGATATATTAATATCAGTAAGAGCCCCAGTTGGAGACATTAATATTGCAAATGAGGATTGTTGTATTGGAAGAGGAATTGCTTCAATAAGAAGTAAATTAGGATATAATTCCCACTTATTTTATTTAATGTTGGATATAAAAAAACAATTTGATATTTCAAATGATGAAGGAACAATTTTTGGTTCTATTACAAAAGAAGGACTACATGAAATCGAGATAATTAACCCTCAAAATGAAATTAAAATATTGTTTGAAAGTAAATTGCAAGTTATTGATAATAAAATAAAAAATAATTGTAACCAAATAAAATCTTTTAAAAAAATCAAAAATTTACTGCTCTCAAAAATGGTAAAAGGATAAAAATGTCTTACCAAATGCCAAGACGAAAATCGATACGATTAAAGGGATATGATTATTCACGCGAGGGGATGTATTTTTTAACCGTATGTATTCAAAATCGTTTGCATTTATTGGGAAAAATAGAAAACGAAAAAATGATATTAAACGCCGCCGGTAAAATGGTGGAGAAATGGTATTTTGAATTGGAAAATAAATATCCCGGAATAAAATGCCGCGAATATATTGTAATGCCGAATCATTTTCATTGTATCATCGAAATTACGGAAAAAAATCGCGTTGTAAATACACCGGACGTCCACGTAGGGACGTCCCTCCGTGGGCGTCCCGAACGTGGACATCCCGAACGCGACAATATTAAAAACGACAAATCCCAAAATAAAACCCAATACGGTCCGGAAAATAAAAAATACGGTGCGTCAATATTCGATGTTATGGATTGGTTCAAAACAATGACAACAAACGAATATATACGCGGCGTAAAAAATAAAAATTGGATGCGATTTGAAAAACGATTTTGGCAATTAAAATATTGGGATCATATTATTCGTGATGAAAACGATTATTTCCGTATATTAAATTACATTAAAAATAACCCTGGAAAATGGGGAGAAGATAAATTTAACAATCCCGAATAATTATGACCGAAACAAACCGCATAGAATACAAACGGGAATTAACCGATGATTTGGAAAAAGAAGTAGTCGCTTTTCTGAATTATCGCGAAGGCGGTTTTATTTTTATCGGTATAGATAAAGACGGCAAAACGGCAGGCGTTAAAAATTCCGACAAGTTGCAGCTAAAAATAAAAGACCGGATTAAAAATAATATTCTCCCTTCCTGTATGGGATTGTTCGACGTAATTGCCGAAGAGAGAGACGGAAAAGATATTATCAAAATCATTGTTGCAAGCGGTTCCGAAAAACCGTATTATATTAAAAGAAAAGGAATGTCCGAGAAAGGTTGTTTCATCCGCGTAGGAACTGCAGCCGAACCGATGCCTTCGACAATGATAGAAGATTTGTTTTCGAGAAGGACTCGCGATTCAATCGGTAAAATAGTTTCTCCCCGTCAAGATTTAACTTTCGAACAGTTGAAAATATATTACGATGCCAAAGGATTAAATCTAAACGAAAACTTTTCAAAAAATCTTGAACTGCTGACCGAAGACGGCAAATACAATTATGTCGCTTATCTTATGGCTGATCAAAACGGCAATTCGATAAAAGTCGCTAAATATTCCGGAACCGATCGTGTTGATTTAATTGAAAACAACGAATACGGTTATTGCTCGCTAATAAAAGCCACAAAAGCCGTGCTTGATAAGTTGGAAATTGAAAACAGAACTTCCGCAAAAATAACAGCTAAAGAAAGAATAGAAAAAAGATTGTGGGACGCAGTTGCAATTAGAGAAGCGGTAATTAACGCCATTGTGCATAATGATTACACAAGAGAAATTCCGCCTAAATTCGAAATCTTTTCCGACCGTTTGGAAATAACATCGGCGGGAAGTTTGCCGGAAGGACTAACTAAAGATGAATTTTTCGCTGGTGTTTCAATTCCCCGCAACAAAGAGATAATGCGGATATTCAAAGATTTGGAAATGGTCGAACAATTAGGTTCCGGAGTGCCGAGAATTCTGAAAGCATATTCAAGGGATAATTTTACTTTTATGGAACATTTTATACGGATGAAATTTCCGGCAATTGAACCTGTGTATGATGAAGGTTCGGAGAAAAGTTCACAGAAAAGTTCACAGAAAAGTTCACAGAAAACTACGGTGAAAATTTTACAATTAATTAAAAAAAATCCTGTAATTACAACAAATGAATTAGCAAAAGAAATTGGTATTACCAGAAGAGCTATTGCAAAACAGATTAGCAAACTCAAAGAACAAGATAAGCTGAAACGAATAGGTCCTGATAAAGGCGGACATTGGGAAATAATTGAGAAATGAAATTCACCGAAGAAGAATTGGAACAAGCGTTTATAGACTTGCTGGCAAAGGAAGAAATTTCGCACGTAAACGGCAATTCAATTGTCCGCAATAGCGATGAAGTTTTGATTGAGGAAGACCTTAAAATGTTTTTACGGCTTCGTTATGACAATGACAACATCACGGAAAACGAAATTGAGCAAATTGTCAGAAGATTAAAAACTTATCCTTCATCGGATTTATACGAAAGCAACAAATCCATAATGAGCTTGATTTCAGAAGGATTTATTCTTAAACGTGAAGACCCGAACGCTAAAGATGTTTTCATTCAGCTTATTGATTATTCGGGATTGATTGATTTTAGAAATCCTGATGAAAAGCAAGTGGAAAGTATTGTTGCGGAGAAACAAGAATCCTATTCTACAGATAAAAACATTTACAAATTTGTAAATCAATTAGAGATTGTAGGAACCGAAAAAAGAATACCGGATGGAATTTTGTATATCAACGGTTTGCCGCTTGTCGTGTTTGAATTTAAAAGCGCTATTAGAGAAGAAGCAACAATACACGACGCTTACATTCAGCTTACCGTTAGATATGAAAGAGACATTCCCGAACTTTTTAAGTATAACGCTTTCTGCATTATTAGCGACGGAATAAACAACAAAGCCGGTTCATTCTTTGCTCCTTACGAATATTATTACGCGTGGCGGAGAGTTGAAGGGCTAAAAAAAGAGGTTGACGGAATTGATTCCATGTACACGCTGATTCATGGAATGTTCGACAAAAACAGATTGCGGGACATAATCAGAAACTTTATCTACTTTCCCGACAGCTCAAAAAAGGACGAGAAAATAGTTTGCCGCTATCCGCAATATTACGCAGCCAACAGATTGTTTAAAAATATCATTGATCATCAAAAACCGAAAGGAGACGGAAAAGGCGGAACTTATTTCGGCGCTACAGGTTCGGGTAAAAGTTTCACAATGCTTTTTTTAACTCGTCTGCTGATGCGAAGCGTCCATTTCTCAAGTCCCACAATTGTTCTCATAACCGACCGAACCGATTTGGACGATCAGCTTTCCGCTCAATTTACCAACGCGAAAAAATATATCGGCGACGATAACGTTCAAAGCGTTGAAAGCAGAGATGTGTTAAGAAAGCTGCTTCAAA
>CAYNUJ010000221.1:0-4786 GCA_964400095.1 uncultured Melioribacteraceae bacterium | reverse complement strand
TATGTTCTGCCGCTTTGCGACTGCCCGCCGTTTTTTGGCGGGGCTTAGTTCAACAAGCAAATCAACCGGACGCCGTTTTCAAAGCAGCATTTGAATAGTTCTTAAGAATTGTGAAATAAATAAACATTGCTGTTCAGCAGCAGTGATAAAAATTAAATTGTAGCAACCGGCGATTGCGCTGAAATTTAATCACCGGTTGCATAAACTTAGGCGTAGTCTTATTATTCGGTATTCCATTGTTGGGGCGCCGGTTATTTGCCACGCCGTTATACTTACTTGGAGTAATTATGACGGCGAGAGTATTTTATTTACATTTATTTTTCTCCGGTTTTATATGATTTTTGTTTTTCTTGAGTAATTAAACAATTAAGAAAAACCAATGGAGGAATTAAAAAATGAAAAAATTAATCATAAAAATATTATTTATGTTATTATTTTTCTCGGTTAATTACTTTGCGCAAGTTTCATATTCCTTTCACTTTGTACGAAACAACCTTGATTTGGAAAGTATTGTTGCCGAAGACGGAAATCCTTACGTTAAACTTAAAGCAGCTAAATTCTCAAACAATGTCGATATTGGCAAACCTAATTTACCCGTTAAATTTGTAAATTTAATCATTCCCGCTCAAAAAGACGTTTCTGATATATCCGTAAACTTAGGAGCAAGAGTTGCTATTAGTTTAAATCACAAAATATTCCCCACTCAATATCCAACCCCAACCGGTTTGATCGATAGCGTTTATCATTTTGTAAAACCTGATCCAATAGTTTATAATTCGCCAGTACCTTATCCTAATAAAATCGTCGAAGTAGTAAGCGACGGTTATTTTGACGGTAATAATCATATTGTTACGTTAAAAATTATTCCCTTTCAATATTATCCACTACAGAACCAAGTTGAGTTGATAACCGGAATTAATATTAATCTGTCATTTACAAACAATAATAAAGCAATAGATTTACCCAAGTGGCGTTCGGTCAAGACACAAAGAATGATAGATAATGCGTTAAAAGCAATTGTTGAAAATAAACCCGATATTCCGCTGTATCAAATAAAACCTAAAGTTAGTAGTATTTATGGGAATGATTCTCAACAATTAAAGAAACCCACTCCAGTTGAATTTCATGAATACGTAATAATTACAACTACTGCATTAAGACCCTACTTCGATGATTTTGTCGCTTGGAAAAAGCGAAAAGGAATAGACATTGGGGTTGTTACCACATCTTCTATTTTTGCAAACTATACGGGAGATTATGTCTCAAATCTATTTGACGATGCGGGTAAGATACGAGAATATTTAAGGGATTTAAGAGAACTCGGAGGCGTTTGGGTTTTATTTGCCGGAGATTTTTCGGTTTTACCTATTAGATATGGTAGCGGAGGTGATAATACATGGACTGTATGGGCTCCTGATGATTATAAAATTCCTACAGATAATTATTTTGCAGATTGGAACGGGGATTGGAATGTAGACAATGATACTTATTACGGTGAACCGAATAACGATTCTCCCGATTACTGGCCCGAGTTTTACATCGGAAGATTATTATGCACCAACGGAACGGAAATATCCAATTGGGTGACAAAACAACTTAAGTATGAAAAAAATCCGGGTAACGGAGATAATAGCTATCTTATGAAAGCCTTTTTGTCAGAATCTGATGAACTTCAAAGAGATAACATGGCAAACAATATAAAATCGCGTCTTACTATTTTCAATTATGATATTTTTAGAGAAATCCCTTCATATTATGCACCAAATCCCACATTCCCGATGGGTTACGATATAATCAATCAAATGAATAGTGAAAATTACGGATTTGTAAGTTGGTTAGCACATGGAACGCCAATAACAGCAGTTGCAAGTAGTAATGGTGTAAATACTTCTCCTTGGAATTGTATTGTTCCAGCTAATGCAAGTGGCACAGACGGCGGTTTGGATGACTTAACGAATTTCAATTATCCCAGCATAAATTATTCTCTAAGTTGTGACAATGCCCCGTTTGACGATTATGATCCTCATAATTGGGGTTGGGATATTGGATATAATATTGCAGAAGCTTATACGGTTCAATCAACCGCCGGCGGAATTGCATTTCTTGGTAATTCACGTTACGGATGGATAGGTTATTCATATACCTTATATTACAAATTCATCGATCAAATAAACGCCGGTAATACAAATCTTGGAATTGCCGAGTTGCTTTCAAAAGCCAATTATCAGTATCATTATTTGGAATATTCGCATAATTTGATAGGCGACCCCGAAGTTCAAATGTGGACTGCAATTCCTTCAAATTTTAATTCGGTTTCCATTACAGATTTGGGAAATAAAGTAATTGTTACCGTAAATGCTCCAGATAATCAGAATACAATTTGCGCCTCGAGTACGGACAACGGAAACACCTATTGGAAAGTTGCACACAATGTAAACAGTTATACTTTCTATACTTCGGTCAGACCGTTGAATATAACAATTACCCGCACAAACTATCTTCCTTATCTGGCAACAATCGGCGGTACTCTTAATAATTCAATTACTTTTTCCGATGTAACGCATTTATTCGGCAACTTTACATCCGAGACAAATGCGAAGATTGTAATTGAGCCTAATACCAAAATAATATTACCCGATGGAACTTCAAGAGAATTTGAATCAAAAACCGTATTAAAAGGAAAAGACATAAACAATTTATATACTCTTGTCAAGAAAGGCAGCAAAACATCGGATGAAAACAAAGAAATACCAAACGAATTTAAGCTTATTGGAAATTATCCAAATCCTTTCAACCCGTCAACTACGATTAAATATGCCTTGGCGCTTGAATCAAATGTGCGTTTACAGATATTCAATATTACCGGCGAATTAATAACTGAAATTAATCTTAATGAACAAGAAGCCGGATATCATAGCGTTGTTTGGAACGGGAAAAACCAAAAGGGAGAAAACGTAAGTAGCGGGATGTATATTTATAGGTTAATGTTTACATCAATAAAAACCGGTTTGACAAAAACATTATCTTCAAAAATGATGTTATTAAAGTAATAGAAAATTTAGAGCATCTCCCTATTATTTGGGGAGATACTATTTTATTTAGGAGGATAATATGAAACGTTTGATAGTCTTATTTCTTTTTATTTTAAGTACAGTTTCTTTCTCACAAGAAGACAGTCTTCATCTTGTTTTTACTATTACCGGAGATAGTAATGAAGACCCTATATTTAATTGCAAAACTTTAGGCGATATAAATGGTGACGGTTTTTCGGATTTTGCCGTTATTTTCAGAAAATATGCAAAATTATATTACGGGAGTAATTCATTTTTGTTATCAAATTATCAAAAAATAGAACCTAACGATACTACAAAATTAGATAATATTAGAATTTTTGGAGTTGGAGATATCAATAAGGACGGTTATGACGATTTTGTTTTTTCCGCAATAAAAGCTAATGGGAATCCGCCTTATCCGAAAGGGAAAGTTTATGTTTATCTTGGAGGTGAAGAGATTAACGATACATCGATTATTCAGTTTGAAGATTTTTGTTTAACTGACGCTTTAGGGGCTAGCGCTAGCGGCGGGGATATTAACGGAGACGGTTATAAAGACATTATTATTGGGAATCCATATAATTGGTGTGACGGAATAGGAAGAAACTACGTTTTTTATGGGAAAGACACATTATCAAATGTTCCTGATATAATTTTAGAAGGTGGAAGAATTGGAGATTTTTTTGGTGGAAATTTGTGTATGAACGGAGATATAAATGGAGATGGTTTTGATGATTTAATAATATCTGCTCCGGATCAAAATGGTGACCCTGACTATAATGGTAAAATTTATTTTTATTTCGGAGATTCAACTATTAGCCCGTATGCAGACCTTGTATTAGATATGCATTCTCCCTCCACTCAGTTAAAAACATTTATACTGCCCGATTTTAATGGCGACGGAATAAATGACTTATTTATTTCTTCTACCTCAAATAAATTATATTTTGGGTCGTATACATTTGATACTACAAATTATTTAATTATGCCTGAAGAAGGAAGTGGATATATCGGTGATATAAACAATGACGGTTATTCGGATTTATTATTAACTAATCCATATTATCTAAATAGTGCGGGAATTATGGTTGGTGATGCCGAAATCTATTTGGGAAGTAATAATCCGGATACAACAATGGATTACTTTTTGGAAGGTGAAACGAAATGGAGCGGATTCGGGCGCGGTTCAACATTAGGAGATATAAACGGCGACGGAAATGATGATTTTTTTATATTAGCATATTACTATCCTGACGTAAATAATCCGCTCGGGAAAATATATGTATATTCGATGAAGAAATTTCTCGTCGATGTAAATGATGAAAACGAACAATATCCCAAAAAGTTTTCTCTTGAACAAAACTATCCTAATCCGTTTAACCCGACAACAACAATTAACTATTCCGTAAGAGAAAGTGGTTTTATTCAGTTAAAAGTTTATGATGTGTTGGGTAAAGAAATTGTAACCTTAGTTAAGGAAGAAAAACGTGCGGGGAATTATTCGGTTAAATTCAAGGGAAATAATTTACCGAGCGGAGTGTATTTTTATACTCTGCGTGTAAACAATTTTGTGCAAAGTAGAAAAATGGTTTTGTTGAGATAAAGCGTAAGTATAACGTTATAAAGGATTGATCTCGAAGCCTGCCGAGAGATAATCCGGTGTTGAGCTAATCCTCGTCAAAAAACGGCGGACAGATGCAAAGCGGCGCTCCTCTCGTGGTTTGTAATTTCAA
>CAYNUJ010000220.1:3003-4819 GCA_964400095.1 uncultured Melioribacteraceae bacterium | reverse complement strand
TATTTGCCGCCACTCACGGAAGAGGAATGTTCAGCGCGGATATCATTGAGTTAACCGGAGTCAAACGAGAAAATGCCGCTCCGTCTAATTACCAATTGGCGCAGAACTATCCCAATCCGTTTAATCCTTCTACCAATATTTCATTCTATATGCCGAAATCGGGACATGTGAAACTCCGTATTTTCAACAGCATTGGAAGGGAAGTTGCTACGCTTGTAAATCAAAATCTCGGTAAAGGCAGTCATACGTATCAATTTAACGCGGCGGGATTAGCAAGCGGAGTTTATATTTACCGTATTGAAGCGGAAGGATTTTCCGCCGGCAGGAAGATGATGCTTTTGAAATAGGAATACGTTTTTATTCAATCGTCCATTTTCTTCTTTTAAGAACCGTTCCGTCAACGGGGTCGATCATCATTTCTTCGCCTTCGGCTTTGTAATTGTCGCCGGAGCCGGTCTCACTGATAGTCGTTATAACATGCCAGATATATTTATCGAGACTGCCTTCCCAGCGGAAACTAACGTCCCAATCGCGAACGCCGGTCGGAAGTTTATCCGCCTCTGCAATTTCTATTGCCTCCAATTTGTTTACATTATAATCGCACTGCTCCGGCGAATCCAAACAGTTTGGAATCCCGGCAATTTCTCTATCCAAATAAACCGCGCCGGCGCTGTCCGTCTGAAAAAACGCCGGCTCGTCGACAAATTCATAATCTAATCTGTTGTAATTATAACGGATATAATACCCGTCTTCGGTTTTCTTGCTGTGAATAAAATCCCTGAAAAAATTCTCCGAGAAAAAAGATTTCCCAACTTTCGAAATAACGAAATCATCGGCTTTTTCGAAAATAGAATCCGGCACGCTTATGCGGAACCCTGTCTGCTGAAGGCATGTTTTGCATTCGCACGACAGCAGCAGAACAAAAGCGGCAACCGCAAAAAAAAGAATGGAAATTGGTTTCAAAACAAGTTCCTCAAATAAGGGTGAATATAAAGTTTTAGAATTGCGCTTAAATTATTAAATTTGGAACAAATATCATAATAATTAAAACGAGCTATGGAAAACATACAAAGACCACGTATATTAATAGTTGAGGACGATTTTGAGAATCAAAAATTTCTCGAACTATTCATGAAGAGAAAATTTGAAGTAAATACATGCGATTCCGCCGAAACATTTTACCGGCAGTTAAAAGAACATAATTTCGATATTTTTCTCATGGACATATCCCTCAAAGGCAATAAAGACGGGCTTCAGCTTACTACTGAGATAAGAGACACCGAAGAATACAAAAACGTTCCGATTGTCGGACTTTCGGCACACGCGTTTCAGCGCGATAAAGACAACGCCAAACGCGCCGGAGTTGATACATTCCTTACCAAACCGATTCAGAATAACGTACTGATGGAAAAAGTTCTATCAACTTTTAAGGATAAAACAGGCATTGACCTCTCCTAAATTTTCTCCGTTAACGAAAAAAACTGGTATTATTTCCTGATTTTCATTTTTGTTTGTAACATTAGAACGCTTCTTTTCGTCTAATCGTTGTAAAATCATTTAGGAGAAAAGAGATGCGTTCGAAAATATTTTATCTATTATTCAGCTTATTATTCATTTCATCTATTATAACAGCTCAAAATGACGATGACTGGTGGGAAGATGACTGGCATGACAATTGGAGCGTAAACGTATTCAATTCGGATTCACGTCCGTTTATCGAATTAAATTACGGTTTTTCAAAATTCGCTCATAGAGCAATCGGCACAAACATTTTCAACGATTTGGGTTTGGCTGAAATAAAATTAGGGTACGCCAC
>CAYNUJ010000220.1:0-2903 GCA_964400095.1 uncultured Melioribacteraceae bacterium | reverse complement strand
TTACTGACGAATGCATTAGCTGCTCGGCATGTGCGGACGAATGTGAAAACGACGCAATTTACGATGCCGGACTCGAGTATGAAATCAATGGCGTAACTTCTGAGGCTTTGGATGAAGATCACACTTATATTGTTCCCGAGCTTTGTGACGAATGTAAATCGTGCGTAGAGGTTTGCGCGGTTGACGCGATTGAAGAAAGAGAATTAGTTAGCTGATTTTATGGGGACGCAAGTCCCCTTTTTTATTATCATTCAGTAAATCTATTATCTTTCCGTGAATATTCGGAGAAGCGGCAATTATGCTTTCGCCAGTAACGGCGTCTCCTCCGTGATAATCGGTTATAATTCCCCCTGCGCCTTTTACAACGGGAATGAGCGCCATAGAATCCCACGGAGACATAATCGGATCGATCATCGCGTCCGCATATCCCGTAGCAAGCAAATAATAGCCGTAACAATCTCCCCAGTTTCGGTATAGTTTAACCCGCTTGATTAAATCGTCGAATTTTTCCCCGTTCTGAAACTCTGAAATACTTAAGTGATCGGTAGTTAAGAGAACCGCTTCGCTCAATCCGCCGCACTCTCTCACTTTAACTCTCTCGCCGTTTAATTCGGAAACAAAATTATCTCCGATCAATAATTCGTTAAGAACCGGATGGTTTATCGCGCCGAGTAAAGGTCTGCCGTTTTTCATCAATGCGATAAGAGTTCCGAAAGAAAGCGCTCCGCATATAAAACTTTTTGTGCCGTCAATAGGGTCCAATATCCATTGATATTCGGCTCCGGGATTGCTTTCCCCAAATTCTTCTCCCAGAATTCCGTGTTCCGGATAATGCGCTTCAATTAACTTACGCATCGTTTCTTCGCCTTTTTTATCGGCAATTGTAACGGGAGTTAAATCCGGTTTCGATTCAATTGTAACATTCGTGCGGAAATACGGCGTTATAACTTTACCGCTTTTGTCTGCCAGCAGTTTTATAAATTTTTTAAACTCGTTTAATTCGGACATAATTTTTCTCTCGTTTTCATTTGTTTATATTTTCCTTAAAATATTTTGGGAACGCTGATTTTTTAAGATCATATTTTATCATAACCGATCATAAAAAATCCGCGTTCAATTTATTTTATATGTTTTCATCTAAAATTCTAATTATAAATTTAATCCATAAATCGAATAAACAAAAGAAGGAGCGGTTCTTTATATTTGTCCTTCGGGAAAAGAATGAATATGTCAATATTAAAAGCAAATATAGAAAACATACGCAAAGCCGCTATCATAATTAAATCCGGCGGATTAGTAGCTTTTCCCACGGAAACAGTTTACGGTTTGGGAGCCGACGGACTTAATCCCGTTGCGGCGGCAAAGATATTTGAAGCAAAAAACCGTCCGGCTTTTAATCCCCTAATTCTTCATATTAATTCCGTTTCCATGCTTCGGGACGTCGCTTATTATTCGAAAGGAGTTACCGAAGAGCTGATTGAAAAATTTTGGCCGGGTCCGCTTACGCTGGTTCTCCGTAAGAAAGAAATAGTGCCGGAAATTATTACCGCCGGACATGAAACGGTTGCCGTTAGAATGCCGGCAAACGATACGGCTTTGAAATTGATTGAGTTTTCAGGCAGACCGATAGCCGCGCCGAGCGCCAACGTATTCGGTAAACTCAGCCCTACTTCGGCAAAACACGTTCATAAGCAGTTAAAAGGGAAAGTCGATATAATTCTCGACGGAGGGAAAACAAATGTGGGAATTGAATCGACAATAATTGAAATAGAGGGAAATAATTTCTATCTGCTCCGCCCGGGAGGGCTTCCGGTGGAACTGATTGAAAAAATTACCGGTAAATTGAAAGTTAAAGAAAATTCTTCAACGCCCAATTCCCCAGGACAATTGAAATATCATTATTCCCCGGCTAAGCCGATCCGGTTCTTAAATGAAAAAAATAAAGCGCTCGTTACGCAAAACGACGCGGTTCTCTTTTTTAAAAAAGAGGATAAAGAAATTAATTGCGGTATCAAAAGAATACTCTGCGAAAAAGGGGATTTGAAATTAGCCGCCGCTAAGTTATTTGAAACTCTCCACGAGCTCGAAGAAAGCGGCGCGGAAATAATTTATGTGGAAAAAGTTCCCGAAGAAGGACTCGGAAGAGCGATAATGGATAGGCTGACTAAGGCTGCAAATAAATACTTGGGACTCGTTTAAAAAGGAAAAGGAGTCGAGTAAAACCAGCCGTGTATTTACCCAACCCCGTCTTCCCGTCGTAATGTATAGATTAATTTAGTTTCGGAATAAGAAGAAAAAATATAGCGGCGCTTATTAACAGGTCAGCCAACCCGCTTCAGCGCCGCCTTTCCAATTAAGGAAAGACGGCAAGTCAAGTAAAGCCAGCCACAGTTTACAAGACTCCGTCCTCCCCGTCGAATAAAATTTTCCGAACTAAAAGGGTGTGTTATTTTCAATTTTTTAAAGAACAAAAAGGGGAGGAAACCCCCCGAAGGAGGCTCCAAAAAATCCCGCTATTTCATTAAGATCATTTTCTTTGTTATTACCACGTTGTTTCCGCTGAATCTGTATATATAAATCCCCGAGGAGAGATTATCCGCGTTAAAGTTAACTTCGTGCCATCCGGCGTCGAATTGACCGTTGACCAATGTCGTTACTAACTGTCCGAGTATATTATATATGTTGAGCGAATACTCTCCGTCTTTCGGAACGCCGAACTTTATAATGGTGGAGGGATTGAACGGGTTCGGATAATTCTGTTCCAAAGTAAATTTCTTGGGTATTTCAACTTCGTCATTAACTCCGGAAGTAGCGCCAGCCTGCATATAAACTCCGCCCTCGCTAGTACCGGCAAATAATGTTCCTGTAGCCGGGTTCACCAAGAGAGAGCTTACGCCGACTCC
>CAYNUJ010000219.1:0-4825 GCA_964400095.1 uncultured Melioribacteraceae bacterium | reverse complement strand
AGTTCTTTAACCACGTAAAGGGAAACGCCTTTTTGAAGAAGCGGGGGGAAAGCCTGACTCGGTTTATATTCAACAACATTTATTGACTTAAAGTATATATATTCATATAATTATAAACCATTTATTGCAAATAGTTTATTTGGGTGAATATTTACACACTATTGGTGAGGAAATGAAAGGAAAAATAAACCGATTGATCGGTTCGTGGAGAAAGGGAACGGTGAAAACGTCGGCGTCGTTTCGCGCCGACGGTTATTCAGACAGTCTAATAGCGAGATATGTTAACAGTAAATGGATAGAATCCATAGGATTCGGCGCATATAAGCTTTACGAAGACAGAATAGACTGGTATGGAGCGTTGTATGCTTTACAGAGAGAACTGAAGTCATCGATACACGTGGGAGGCAAGTCGGCGCTGCAATTGAGAGGTCTTGCGCATAATATACCCGGTAAGCTGAAGAAAATAGAATTATACCACAATGACGTAAATGTTCTGCCGAAATGGTTTTTGGAATACAAGTGGAGCGTAGAGCTTTCGATCACAAAAACAGTAAAATGCGGAGACGCGGGCAGATTTCTTTCTGAAATAGAATTGGATGGAATAAAAATAAAAGCGGCGGTACCGGAATTGGCGATAATGGAAATGCTGCTTAAAGCGCCGGAAGATGAATCATATAACGAAGCTAACTTAATAATGGCGGGGCTATTAACTTTAAGACCTAAATTTGTAACAGATGTTTTAATGGAATGTAAATCGGTAAAAGCAAAAAGGCTTTTTCTGCATTTAGCGGAAAAGAATAATCATACATGGTTGAGAAGGATAGAACTATCAAAGGTAAATCTTGGCAGAGGGAAAAGACAAATAGTAAAGAACGGAGTGTTCGATCCGAAATATTTGATAACGGTGCCGAAAGAAAAATGATAGACACAATTTATTACAAACAGACTAAGTTATTGCTGCAGCTGCTTCCTCTAATATATGAAGAGAAAGACTTGGCTCTTAAAGGCGGAACGGCGATAAATCTTTTCATTAGACCAATGCCGAGACTTTCTGTTGATATTGATTTAACGTATCTTCCAGTTACAGAAAGGGAATCAGCATTAAATGATATTACACAAATTCTTAATAGGATAAAGGAGAGAATAGACAGTTTGTTTCCTCACTCATTAATACGGGAAAGAAAATTAGGAGGCACGGATCAGTCAGCCGGTTTAATCATTCAGAATAAAGGGATCGTTGTTAAAGTTGAAGTTAACACAACATTTAGAGGAACTGTTAATCCTCCGGTTGAGTTAGCGCTTAACAAAGCAGCTGTGGACCTTTTTGAAATGGATGTGGTTGTACAGTCTTTGGCTTTTGAAGATTTATATGCGGGCAAGATTTGCGCCGCTTTGGATCGTCAGCATCCCAGGGATTTTTATGACATAAAAATTCTATTTGAGAATGAAGGAATAAGCAAAAGTTTATTGCAGACATTTATAGTTTATTTAATTAGTCACAACCGTCCGATTATTGAATTGCTTAACCCAAATCTTAAAGACTTTAGTGATGTTTACTCGAAAGAGTTTTCCGGTATGACTACAAAAAGAACTTCAATTGAGGAACTTTTACTTAGCAGAGATAAATTAATAGAGACAATAAGGGCGTCGTTAACAGATGCAGAAATTGAATTCTTAATTACATTTAAAGAAAAACAACCGAAATGGGAATTGTTAGATATTAAGGGGATAGAAGATTTGCCCTCAGTAAAGTGGAAGATATTAAATCTTAATAAAATGGAAGAAGAAAAACACTCAGAAGCTTTTAATAAGCTAAAAAGGTTTCTGAATTCTATAAAATAATTTTCTTACTTGTATCTATTCGTAATGATTAAGCAATTGTTATTAGTAAATTATATTCAGAGCAAGTTTACCGCATCAAATAAATTATCCTTTTTTAGATGTGAATAAATTTGGGTAGCGCTTATATCTTTATGTCCCATTAGTTCTTTAACCACGTAAATCGAAACTCCTTTCTGCACTAAGTTAGACGCGAAAGAATGCCTAAGTGTGTGGAAGTGTATCGAGTCATCCAGTCCGGCGCTGCGGACGGAATTTTTGAATTTTTTAGAGACATAATATTCGTTGAGTTTGATTCCTTTTATTCTCGTAAAGAGGAATTGATTTTTATCGAGGGATAATCGTTCGTAATATTTTCTTTTGATTAAGGATTGAATTGCAGGCGCTATGGGAATTATTCTTTCTTTTTTGCTTTTGGTAGTAAAATCAGCAGAATTAGTAACTAAAATGATGTTTTTATCTGCATTTATACTTTACACATCACACAAGCGCTTAATTCATCAGAAAGGGAACAGAGCATTGGGGCTTTTAACTTAAACCCTTGATGAATATTTTCTTTGAACGGCATAAAAATATAATCTCGATTTACACCGTCTTTCCTTCCTTTTTTATATACCATTATCGTTCTATTTTCCTTGGGTAGATTGGTTAAAACTATTCTAAACGAAGAATTAGCCGCGGGGAATCACACAATTAATTTTAACGCTTCTAATTTATCGAGCGGCGTTTATTTCTATCGGTTAAACATTAACAATAAGTGGTCTCAGTCCCGTAAAATGACGCTGCTGAAATAATTTCTTTTTCCCCTTCCCTTAGTTAGGAGCCGCCTCCGGGCGGCTTTTATTATAACATCATTGCCTATTTTATTTTGCAACTATTTGTTAATTCCATTATTTTTATAACAAAGTTAATCTCTTTGATGCCGATTGAGGAATCGAGCGGTTTAGATGAATTTTGTTCCGCGGCATAATAAGAAATCACTTGAAACGGAATAACATAGAGGCAATTTATGAAACTCAGAATTTATTTATTCATTTTACTTTTACCATGCATTCTGTTTTCTCAGGAAAGATTAATTTTAAGAGCCGACGGCAAAATAATTAGCCCCGGAGAGCTGCAGAATTATTCTTCGCGCGAAGTAATTCCCCTTGCGGCAAAAGAAAAAGTCCGCCTCAAAAATATATCCGAAAACTACGAGCAAACCCGTCTTTCGATAGATACTCTGTCATATAATGTTCCGCCTTCGGTTAATTTCGGTTTTTTCGGTCAGGACAGAATGGTTCAATGGTTCAAGGCTCCCTGTTATTTGAATATAAAAAGCGTAGGAATCAAGTTTGCGGCTATTGATACTGCAAATACACAAGTGGAAGTGAAAATTGTCAAGGCGAACTGGTCTCGGGAAGAATTTCTTAACGCCGGCGTAAAGCGCTGGGGATATTATCAGGCTGAGGGGAATGGATACAATAACGCAACTGCGTTTCTCGACGACCCGGACAGAACCGGCGATTGGATAAATGTTTCGGGCGATAGCGCACTTTCTCCTTTCGGAGAGGATATTTGGTCGGACTCCGGAATAGGCGTTTCTTTAAATCCGGTTGACGACGGCAAGTATAATTTTATTTCAATGGATATCTTAGGCAATGAACCCTATTCTAACCCCGGCGAAGTATTTGGAGTTGTAATAAAAAACAGAAGCGCTTCGATGGATGAAAACCGGATTGGCGTTCTTTCGGATAATACTTTGGGCATTCCCGGATTTAAATATTACGCAAACGGCAGACTAGACCCTCCGAATGATTTTGGATGGTGGAGTAGAAATTATACATGGGATATTGTTGTGGTTGCTGAAATATCAGAGTGTCCCGAACCGGTATTAATAACCGTCGCCGATTTGGAAACTACTTTAAGTCAAGAACCGCGTACGGTAGAAGCCACAGTTATTAATAATTATCCTGAAGCTTACGGAGAAATTGACAGCGTATATTTGATGTACAGCATAGACGAAGGAATAAACTACGAGCAAATTGAAATGGCTTCAATTGGAGACAATAATTATAGCGCCGATATTCCCGGGCAGTCGCCGGGAACGCATGTTATTTATTTTGTTATTACCGTTAATATAGACGGAAGACAATTTGAATCTTGGAAGTATGATTATTATGTATTTAGCCCCGCATCGGAAAACCTGCTTGTTTTTAACGGCTTTGATAAACCGTCCGGCTATCCGCAATCATATTATTTCGGGTACGGCGATTTTGAGAATAACTCCGTAATTAATTGGGAACACGACGTCTGGTCATACGGGAAATTAACTGCCGAGTTAGTTGAAAACTATAGAAATATAATTGAGATTACAACAAGAGGACCCAACGAAATAAACAACGATGTAATTAAGACATGGCTGGAAGGCGGCGGCGCGAGGAATTATATGCTTGCCGGCGACGAATTGCTAGGAATTCAATCAAACTGGGCGGATACATTGGAACATTCCGCCGGTGAATTTCATTACGATATACTCGGGATTAAAACCGAATATAACGATATCAATTACGCCGTGAGCGGAGATCAGCAGAAACCGTCGATTGTATTTCCGGTTTCGGGTTCTTTACTCGGCGATTCTCTCGCCGCGCTGTTTGCTTCCGTGGGCGATACGATGTGGTATAATCCCTCTTATGAAATAGGACAATTTAACTGGCTGGACGGCGTCGAGTTCCTCGACGATGTGGAAGTGGATATGAAAGGCTTGGGAGCCGACGGAAAAGAGTACGACATAGCCGGACACAGAACGCTATCTTCGGGAAATAAAATTGTATTTTTAGCTTACGACCCTCTCTCGCTTGACGCGCCCGATTCGCAGTATTATTGGTACGGTTTTGCCTCCGCGGCGGCTCAGGTTCATTCGCTTCGTTGGTTTGGAAGTCTTTTAACATAAGTGAAAAAGGAAAACGATATTTGGCCAAAAGAATTCAAACTATAGCAGAATTAT
>CAYNUJ010000218.1:0-4832 GCA_964400095.1 uncultured Melioribacteraceae bacterium | reverse complement strand
GTGAGGAACGCCTCATCTTCCTTTGTAAGCCACTTTGTTATTCTTTCCATTCCCAGTGTAGTGGTGTTCTAAGTCCACCACTACCACGCTGCAATGTTTACACCTTCTTGCTTTCATTTCTTTCCCGATATTTGTTCTCGATTTCCTCAATTGCCTCGTTTATCTCTGATAGGACTTTCCACATATCCCGGTCATATGCACCCGAAAACGGATGTTTAACAAAAGAAAAAACTTCGTTTACGAACGTTATTTCGATTTCAAGCCCCGCACTTGCCGCAGCTATGCCGCCGATTTGATAGGTGAAGGTTTCCGTTTTCTCACGTTCGATTAATGTTAAGTGTCTCATATCGGCAGTTTGTCTGTATCTTGATTTTTCCCTTCCGGCTCCCAAGTATCAATCGAAATAGATACATCCTTCCCGTATTTGTCCGGCGTGTCGTTGATATTAATGTTCAGCCGCACAAATTCATGACCTTCATATTCCTCGACGTGCTCTGCGATAACCGCAGGATTAATCGTGCATTTCAGCCACATTCCTTTGCCCGTTTCTTGCCGCTTCCCTTTTCCGCAAAAAATTGTTTTTTCAGACATATTTTACTCCTTGTTTTTTGAATTAACGTTTACGTATTCTTTTTTAGGTGTATATGGAAAATTTATCTCAATCTTACTTTCATAATTTGTATAACAACTTCCGTCCGGGTCCCTGAATGTTTTTCCCTCAATATCCCATGCTTTGTTTTCCTCGTCTTTGAAAACAGTGGGCGCTCGTTTGTTTTGCCAACAATTGTCGCCAATTTTCGTCCATTCGTCCTCTGTGCCTTTTAGCGGCGATAGTGGCTCAAACATTGCCAATTTCTCGAAATACCCCACACAAAAAGCAACTGAACTCCGGGAATGTCCTTGCCCGCCCAAGACTTTCAGCAACGCAATAACGTTTTCCTGTATCCACTTGTTTGGATTGTCTTCTTCTTCGATAGGCTTATAACCTAACAATAAAAATTCTCGCTTTGCGTGTTCAATGTAATTGTTCATTCTTTCCTCCGGCTTTTAATTTATTGATAATCGCATCGATTTGCTCTTTGATTTCGCGGAACATCTTTTTGTTTTTCGCCGACCTGAAAGAGTATTTGCTCTTAATTTCCGCTAAATCGGCAATCAAATCTTGAATCCTCGCAGCATCTCCTTTGTTCAATTCAGCTTGTAATTTATCCTCGGCGGCTTTTCTTTCCGCTTCTTCACGTGCCTTGCGTTCTTCTTCCTTCGCCTTTATTTCCCTTTCTAAGCGTTCCTTTTCTTCACGCTCCGCCCGAAGTTTCGCCTCATATACCTTGCGTTCCATTTCGCGCTTTGCTTCTTCCTTCGCCTTTTTTACGGCTTCGATTCTTGCAAGTCTTTCGCGTTCCTCGGCTTCGGCTTTCAATCGTTCATTTTCTTTTCTTATGCGTAACTGTTCCTCTGCTTCGGCTTTCTCTTTAGCAATGCGTTCTTTTTCTGCTTTCTTTTCCGCCGCGATCCGGTCTGCGTATTCTTTCTTCTTACCCGCGAGATAGATGTTCCAAACATCATCATCCATTGAGGATAGGTCACTTTCCTCCGCGTCTTCAACGTATTTCGATAGTTCCGCGACCCGCTCTATCTGTAATGCATCAATTCTTTTCTGTTCTTGAATTTCGTAATAATTTTCTATTTCTTTGAGCTTATTTTCTTTGTCCGCAATTGCCCACTTCAAAACATTACTTACTCCGTCGATTGCTTTTCCGGCGCGGAGATATTCTTCTTTCTGTTCCTTCCGTGCTTTCTCCGTTTTGATTCGCACCCTTCCAATATCTAAGCGCAATCTTTTTGCCTGTGCGGTTAATTCTTTTGTGATTCCTTCTTCCGATTTGGTAATAATTTCTTCAAATGAATCCTCAAACTCTATTAACATTTCTGCCATTGGTTCAAATGTTGCCCGGATCTGTTCCGCCTTGCTCGGTTCGATTAATTTTAATTCCGGCGTTTCAATAGTGGTTAGCGTTTCAATAATATTTGTTTGCATTTCATACCTCATGTTTAATTAAAAATAATAACACAGGCGACGTCCCCGCCGCCCGCGAAGGAGAGATTTCACGGTAAAAGCTCTTTGTATTTACTGATTAAAGTTTCAATCTCTCCGTTATAATAAATTCCAAAATCCGGGTAAATTTCTCTATCCAACATCTTCCAGTAAAGATAAATTACGCTCCTTAAACGTTGACTCGGCGATTTAACGCCCTTCGGCTGCGGCTGTGATACGTCAGCGCTTACAACATCGTTTATTTTGCTTTCCGAAAATGCGAATACGCCGGATTTGTGGAATAAGTTGAATAGTTCAGTCGTAATCTCCGGCGTTAACTCCGCGGTATCGACGTATAGTCTTAACGATCCGTCCGCCATCGTTATTACTTTTTGAATGACGGAAGGAATATTTAGCGTTTTAGAACGGAAGGACGTTCGGTTCATGTTTAGCTCCAATTTTAGTTAGCCGGTCTTTGTAGAATGATAGATATTCCCGCTTCTTATTGCTTTCTTTTACTTTATCAATCACGTTGTCAAGCTTCGTGAAGTAATCTTCATCATCTTCTTTTATTTCCTCAATCATGTGATTGATTAAATCTGTTTTTTTCGGTAGTTCCTCAAATTCCGCATCTTCAATTTTATCGGTATTTAATTCAGATTGCTGTTTCAGAAATTCGCCCCGCGCTTCGGCTTCCTTATAGGCAAGTGTTCCCTTGTGGCGTTCGGCTTCGGGCAATCCGTTGTAAGCCGTTACAACTTCATCCCGGGTTTTGCATTTGGCGAATAGCGTTTCATAATACGCGCCGTTTTTTTCTGTCGGCGCTTCTTTTGTCACCGTTCTTTTTGTGGTTTTTTTTGCAAAAGGTTCAGCGCCTTCCATTTCTTCTTTTAGATACGGCATTGAACCCAATTCATTTGGGAACGCCAATCTAAAACCTTGACCAATCGCCACCTTTTTTAGCATGAATTTCGGCATTGATTTCCAACTCCCATAACTTTTCCCGAAATCTGATTTATCGACCTCCCAGGTAAAGGGATGCGCAAAAGATTTACGCCAGATCGTTATTTTCGCGGTTTCTTCGTTCGATTCGACCTCCCACCCATCCAGGTCTCCGGTTGCTTCTGCTCTTTGTATATAGATTTGATAACCGGTAACGATTGAAAATTCTTTTCCGTATGGGATGGGGTATATTTCTCTTTTGAACGGGTTCAAGTTGTGAAGCTGCGCGAGTTTAATAAACATCGCTTTTTGTTTTTCATTAAGTTTTGTTTCAGATGTGAATAGATAATCTTCAATGATTTCATCATTTACGGCGGTTCCGTTTATCTTCTTTATCTCTCCCATGACTTACTCCTATTTTATGACTAATGATTTTCTTTGAACAACCCTTATGCCTTCCGGCAGAGGCGTCCCCGCTTTCGCGTATGCCTTTACTTTCATTTTATCGAGTTTGTATGTGATCTCTTCCTTCACAAGCTCAGGGAACGCCACATGAAGCCCGCCGTCAAGGCGAAGTAAATCGTCTGTCAATACCGACGGCGGATTATTACGCCAGAAAATTCTGAAAGAGTCGGTTTCAATGATCTGATCTTCTTCAACGTGCTTTTCCAAGAACTCCTTTACCGAATCGGCGGATTTTTGATATATTGTTTTTAGCTGTCGGAGATCCGCCTCTTTTGCTTTTATGCTGTTGATCAGGTCCAACCAACCCTTATAGTTGAGCGCAAGACCTTGCGCTAATTCTTCTTTTGTTTCGGCGAGTTTTTCAACTTCTGCGAATTTTTCGTTATCGATTTCGCCGGTTGTGGTGTCAACAGAAGCATTTATTAATCTTGAAATTTTGTATTCAAGATTATTGATTCGCGCCCGTAATAATTGAACGTCTGCCGGAGCAGTTTTTTGCTGTTTTTGTGTGTCTAATTCTATCTTCATTGAAGCACCTCCTCGATTATAATTTCAACGATGGATATCAAAATCATCGCCAAATAAATTATTAGCATTAACGCCGCGATTGTTGCGAGTAATCCTAAGCAGATTAACGCTGAAACGCCTAATATTTGTATCAATAAGTCCATCATTAACCTCCCACCAAATTGTGTCTAATGAACCCTCGACCTTCACAATTGGGGCAGTCATCCACCCCCGGTTCGTCAAGTACGCCCTCGCCAAAACAAAACTCGCATTCATCGTAACCCTCGAACTGCTCTAACATCCCGCGCATTTCTTCAATGAAAATGCCAAGCTCTTCGTTCGTTTTTGGTTCGGGGATGTTCAGGGTTGCTTTTTGTGCCGCTATTTCGGCATTGAGTATTCTGATACGCGCTTCAAGCTCTCCAATGCGGAAAGCCTGATTAGTCGTTTTCTTTAACGCAGATAAGTCCATAATCTCTCCTTTTTTTAATTATAGATTTAGTGATTTTCTCAGGTATATATCGGCTTGACGGCTGATTAACCGCCCTTCTTCAGCCGCTTCTTTTGCCAGCCGGACATAAACATCTTCGGCGATTTTTATAATACGATTGAAATTTTTCTTAGCGGCGAAACTTTGGTAAGTATTCTCTTGCTTTTTTGTTCTTTTTGACATATATTAACCTATATTTTAGTTTCTGTTATATAAAATAAGATTATCATTGCTCGAAATATATACAATTGTGAACAAATATCCAAGTATAAAATTACAATTGTAGATGTTTTTTTGAAAGATTTGTTATTTGTAAGGATATAATTTAACCGGTTGGTTAATTACCGAAAAGGAACAGGACCAAAAGCCCCAAGGTCCCGGCGAAAACGTAAA
>CAYNUJ010000217.1:0-4845 GCA_964400095.1 uncultured Melioribacteraceae bacterium | reverse complement strand
GACCGGAAGGAGCAAGTATATTGGACCCCAAAGCGGCATCATAGCCGGGAAAATACCAGCCGAGGAAATGCAATCAAGTATTGCAATTGGAATGGATTCAACGATATATTTTTCCACTTCGTCTCCCGGATATATCCATGCTGTTGATTATAACGGCGAAGCAAAATGGGATACGACAATAGGGAGAGAAGTTTTTACTACTCCGCTAATTTCTGAGGATGGAACGGTTTACATATGCTCTGATTACCGCCAATTATTAGCTTTCACTTCGCAAGGAAAATTAAAGTGGAAATTTAGCGTAAATGATGGAATATGGATTTTAGGAATGAATATTGGTTTAGATGGAATAATCTATTTTATCGGAGCTTACGGAGTTCTTTATGCGGTAGATAAAGAAGGAAAGTTGAAATGGAAATATGAGGATGAACGATTCTATGTCGGCACAAACAGCGCGTTGACTTTTTCTCCCGACGGCAAGGTTTTGTATATTCAAGGGTATAAAGATGTATCCGTATTAGCTTTCAACATTGAAACTAAAAGCGTTAAGTGGACGTTTGGAGAATATCCTTTACGATCGTCACCTATAGTTGACGCGCAGGGTAATATATATTTCTCTCCCGGTAGACACTCTTCGTACCCGGAGCAGCCCATATTATATTCACTTTCGCCGGAAGGAAAAATTCGGTGGTCTTTTATTTATTCAATAAATCAAATAGTGTTTTCAAATACCGAGCCTACAATAGACAAAGACGGTAATATTTACTTCGGAATCGATACATTGTATTCTCTTAATTATGAAGGAAAGCTGCGCTGGAAATTTGGTTTAGGAGACGTTAAAATACATAGTCCGCTTATAAGCGACGCAAAAGGGAATGTCTATTTAGGTCTTGCCGGATTTGGCGGCATCAAAATAATGTCGGTTAGTTCCGAAGGGAAAAAAATATGGGAAATAAAGATAGAGGGCGAACGAGAGACAGGAACTTCCCCGGTAATAACCGAAGACGGCACGCTATACTATCCCACATTTCGATCACATAATATTTTAATAATAAAATAATGAGGTAACAATGAGAAAGTTAATGATTTATCTTATGTTTTTGATATCATCAAATTTATTTTGTCAAAGCATACAAAATGCAGCAGTAGAAATATATTTCGGCACTACTGAAGTTGATCCGCCAAACAAGAAGATTACTCTTCATATGATTGCTCAAGGAACTGTTTGGGGAGGCACTAGTGGACCTCCAAAAACTTATTGGATATCGAATGATTTAGATAGTTTACATCATACTCCTGATTCGAACAATAATTCTTATAACGATTGGAGCGGATTTGATTTTGTATTATCCAAAACAGAACCACCAGATTTTTATATTTTCGGTTGCGGATTGTATAAGGTTTTTAGCGACACCGATCCCACTTATTATTTTTACCTTGATTTTAGGGACGATAATTATGGCAATTATACAGACTCTACTATAGGTCATAATATAGATATTTGGCTTGAATATAGTGGTTATAATGATCAAAATGGAATTTACATTAGTAATGATCCAAGTAGTTTGGGTTTTCCGAATGATCCAATACTTGATGGAAAGATATTGAGAATTTGGGAATTAAAAGGTCAAGGCACTCCATCAACGGATGAATTTCCGAATTTTTGGCAAAACTCCTTAGCAATAATAACCCAAGAGTATAACAACAATATAAATCTTGTTTGGGGACCTCATCCAACTTTTACCGCAACAAATTACTATGTTTATAGAGCGGCCCATACTCAACCGACAATTCCAAGATTTAGAAATTACGAATTAATCGGTATAACATCAGATACGGATTTTTCTTTTATTGATACTGAAGCACAACTTGATCAAGGTAATTGGTATTTCTATTATTATATTAAAGCTTATGATTCTAATACTTCAAGTTTTTCCTCGCCGTCGAATACAGTGGAATCTTCCGGAACTTTTACGCCTTACAAAAATAATGGCGAAAATGTGAAAGATATAAATTATTCTTTCCATTTGTATCAGAATTATCCCAATCCCTTTAATCCAAGCACAACAATTTCTTATTATCTCCCGAAATCATCATTTGTTACACTTAAAATTTACAACATACTCGGTAAAGAGACAGCTGTATTAGTAAAAAGACGTCAAGAGGCGGGAAATCATAGTGTTGAATTTGCTGCGGATGGCGCCTTGCCATCGGGATTATATATTTACAAAATCACTGCAGGAAAATACAGCGCGAGCGGTAAGATGACGCTGATGAAGTGATGCGGACACAGCGAAAAATATAAAGCCGGGCGTAATCTCGGCTTTGCTGTGTTAAGGCTATTATCCTGAATAGTACTTTCAAAGAATTACACGAAGGGAAAATTGTACTTTACAATCGACTTTGTATGAATGTCTGTAAAGCTTTCTTAGTATGAGCGGTTTGAATATGGAATTTGGTATGAATGTTTGCGCGACTTTAATATAGACTTAGTATGAATGTCCAAAGGACGCTGAGCTGCAGATTGCCCATTATACCATATACCTCTATACCCTTATACCTCATATGTCCTCTGCGTGAAAAGATAGAACACAGATAAACACTGATTGAACGGATTTTCACGGATGAGTTAATTTTTTATTTTTTATCTGCGGAAATCATGTCCAATCTGCGTCATCTGCGTTCTGCCAATGACCACTTTTTAAAAAGTGCGTTTTTAGCGTGGGAATGCAACTTTATTTTTTTGAAAATATTAAAAAAATAGAGCAGTTGGTCATTTTCTTTTTGAATAAAGACAAGTGTCTTTATGGGAGACTCAGAATGACTGCCTTATACCGTATTTCCTTATACCATATTTCCATTTACCCAATCTGCGAGAATCATGACCAATCATAATAAATCTGCGTTCCAATCTTTCTTCGTCATCTGTGTTCTAACTTTTTTCATTAAATTTCATTTTGTAAATTGTTATTCATTTTTAATAAATTAAGTTTAGCTTATGAAACGGATTCAATTCTATCTATTTGTAAATATCTTTCTAATAATAATTACATTCAATTCCTTAGCTCAAACAGGACTGGAAGATAAATATTCAAAGAAAGAATACCGCATAGAAATGCGTGACGGAGTTAAATTGTTCACAGCAGTTTATTCGCCTATTAACAATGACGAAGCTCACCCGATTTTGGTTTGGCGTACTCCGTATAGTGTAGGTCCTTACGGAAAAAATAAGTTCAGCCGGAGATTATTGACTTACAAACATTTCACCGATGAAAATTATATCATCGTTTTTCAGGACGTCCGCGGAAAGTTTATGAGCGAAGGCGAGTTTGTTGATATGCGTCCTTTTATTCCAGATAAAAAGGGAAATCAAACCGACGAAGCCAGCGATACATACGATACCGTCGATTGGCTTCTGAAAAATATTCCGAATAATAACGGCCGGGTAGGATTCTGGGGAATTTCGTATCCCGGATTTTACGCGGCAATGGCTGCTATGAGCGGGCATCCGGCAATTAAGGCGGTATCGCCGCAGGCTCCTATTGCCGATTGGTTCGTTGACGACGACATGCACCACAACGGAGCTTTCACTTTGATGATGGCGTTCAATTTCTTCAAAGTCTTCGGTCAGCCGAGGGACACTTTAACAACTTCCTGGACGCCCGGTCCGGAATATGATTCCCCGGACGCGTACAATTTTTTTCTCAAAATGGGTCCGCTTAAAAATTTCAATAAAAATATTTTGAAAAATAAAATTAAGTTCTGGAATCAGGCAATGTCCAACGGCGTTTACAATGATTTCTGGAAAAAACGAAACACGCTCAATCATTTTAATAATGTTAATATATCCGTAATGACTGTCGGCGGATGGTTCGATGGGGAAGACCTCTACGGGGCGCTTCATACCTACGCGGCGATTGAAAAGAAAAATAAAAACAATTACAATACGCTGGTAATGGGTCCATGGACACACGGCGCGTGGGCGAGAGGAGAAGTGAGTTCGTACGGAGAGATGAATTTCGGAGAGAACACAAGCAAATATTACAGGGAAAATATCGAACTGCCGTTTTTTAATTATTTTCTTAAAGATAAAGGCGAATTAAATTTGCCCGAAGCTTTTGTATTTGAGACGGGAGCAAACGTTTGGAGAAAATTCGATAAATGGATTCCTGAAAATTCGGAACCGCGAGAGGCGTTTTTATCGGGCGAAGGTAAAATAGTTTTTAACTCCGAAAATGTATTTAAAGGATACGAAGAATTTTTGAGCGATCCGTCGCATCCTGTACCCTACACCGCTATGGTTCACGATTCCCGGAAATTTTACAATAAAAATTATATGGCTGAAGACCAAAGATTCGCGGCTTACAGACCCGATGTGCTCGTTTACCAATCCGAAGAATTAACAGAGGATATGACAATTGCAGGGCAGATAAATGTTGAGCTTTTTGTTTCTACAACATCGACGGACGCCGACTGGGTTGTAAAAGTGATAGACGTATTTCCGGACAGCGCCGCGAATCCCAAACCCAATAAAAATCGGGTTGAAATGGGCGGATACCAAATGATGATTAGGGGAGATATTTTCAGGGGAAAATTCCGCAGCGGATTCGATAAACCTGAACCGTTCACGCCGAATAAAGTTGAAAAAGTTTCGTTTCAGCTTCAGGATATTCTGCACACATTTAAGAAAAATCACAGGCTGATGGTGCAGGTGCAAAGCAGTTGGTTCCCGATGTTCGATAGAAATCCGCAGACATTCTGCGATATTTACAACGCGGATTTAAAAGATTTTGTAAAAGCTTATCATCGAGTATATCATACTGAAAATTATTTATCAAAAATAAAGTT
>CAYNUJ010000216.1:0-4846 GCA_964400095.1 uncultured Melioribacteraceae bacterium | reverse complement strand
ATAACTTCAAAAAAAAAGCCCGGCGACAATTCCGGGCTTTTGAAATTCTATTTAAGATATTTTAATTTTCTTATCTCTAACCATTTGAGCTAATTGAGCGGTGCCGTTTTTCTCGATAGTTCTTAACGCGCTTGTGCTTAATTTCACCGTAACGTAACGGTTCAATTCTTTAACCCAAATTCTTTTTTTCTGTAAATTGGGAAGAAATCTTCTTTTTGTTTTATTGTGAGCGTGAGATATTGAACTTCCGCTCGCGGGTCCAACTCCCGTAACTTGACATCTTCTCGCCATTTCATCAACTCCGATTTTCATTTAAATTCAAGATTCCAAATATAACTAAAAATTATATTTAAGGAAAGAATTACGATTAAAATTATTGAGCCGGCTGACGCGCGCCCAATTCACGGTCGAGCATAAACATGGCGCTTGTATTATCGCCTATCATTTTAAAATTTTCAATTATCGTCGTCACTGTCGAAACTTCTTCCACTTGCTCGGTTACGAACCAATTTACAAAATTCAAAGTCGCGAAGTCATTGCCTGAATTAGCTAAGCCCGCCAATTGATTCACCGATTCGGTGATATACAATTCATGTTCCAAAGCCTCTTCAAAAGCGTTCATAACGCTTGCCCATTCCGTTTTAGGTTCTTCAATTGCTCCCAATTTTACGGATCCGCCGGCTTGCAGAATATAATCGAAGAATTTAATAGCGTGCTGGTATTCTTCCTGCGATTGAATTTTCATCCAATTAGCGCAGCCTAAAAATCCTTTCCTCTCCAAATCAGCCGCCATTGATAAATAGAGATGTGACGAAAACATTTCTTTGTTCAACTGATCGTTCAATCCGTTTTGAATATTCTCACTTAGCATCTTTTACCTCGTTTTTAATTTTTTCGTTTAATATCCTAAAAATATCTATTTCAAAGAGTATTAACAAAATTCAAATTATTAGTTTAGGGTATGACGAATATCATTGGAATTTCAATAAATATTTAACAAATTTGAATTCATTTTTTTCGGAGTGTGCGATTGAAATATTTTAATGCAATACTTTTTGTCTTCCTTACTTTTAGCGCCGCTATCGCGCAGGAACATTTTAGTATCCACTATTTGGATAAAGAAAAATACAAAGTCGATAAATTTGATTACTCGCTTCAAAAACTATCGGATAAGCCCATACTTCCTTTAAATACAAACGTATCGAAGAACCTAAGCGCGAATGTGTTCGGATATTTCCCAGACTGGGAGTATGTAAACGGCAGCCAGCAGTATTTCCGTTACGATTTACTCACGCACATCGCATGTTTCGATTTTCCTGTTTCTACAACGGGGAATATATCTAATCCGGTTTCATGGCCTTGGACGAATGTTATAAATAAAGCGCACTCAGCCGGAGTGAAAATCATAATGGTTGTTACAAATTTCGAGAAAGACGAAATACGAAAAATTATTACCGACGCAGCATCGAAGAACACATTTATTTCGAATGTTCTCATTAAATTGCAGACATATAAAATGGACGGGATAAATGTAGATTTTGAAGGACTTTATTCAGCCGATAGAGGAAGTAGGATTGTGAATTTTATGTCCGAATTATCCGATTCCGTTCACGCTCATTACCCGGACGCCGAAGTTTCGTTTGCTTCTCCGGCTGTAAATTGGAACGGCACATGGGATTTAGACGGGCTGGCGAATGCCTGCGATTATCTTTTTATTATGGGATACGACTTTTTTGGAAAGTGGAGCGATAACAGCGGTCCAAGCGCTCCTTTAACCGGCGGTTCGATCAATATTACAAATTCGCTCAGTTCCCAATACGCTTCTATTGTCGCTTCGCGTCCTGAAAAATTGATTCTCGGCGTTCCTTATTTCGGGGCATATTTTAAAACGGAAAATTCTTCCCCCGGATCTAAAGTTACCGAATATGTCCGTTCACCGCGTTTCAGAGACGCTCAGGCACAGGCTAACGTTTACGGAAGATTGTGGAGTTCCACTTATCAAACGCCTTGGTACAGATGGAACGACGGCGAGTGGAATCAAGTTTGGTATGACGATTACGCTTCGCTTGGACTTAAATACGACCTCGCCGCGTCGAAAAATTTGAAAGGCGTAGGAATGTGGGCGCTCGGCTACGACGGCGAGAGACAAGAATTGTGGAATCTTATTAATTATAAATTCGGCTCCGGCGTTATCCCTCCGCCCGATATGCCCGAAGCTTTCAGAATTACAGCGGACTCCGACTCCACGTTGAAAATTCAATTCGATGTTTCGGCAAGCGCCACTAATTATCTGTTAATGCTCAGTCTGAACGGAACGGATTTCAGCGATACCGTCGAGGTTTTTTCGAATGACCTTCTTGTGGAAGGACTTGAACCGCAGACCGCTTATTATTTTAAAATTGCCGCTAAAAATGAAAGCGGATTGTCAAGAGTTTCGGAAGTCTTGTGCGGTGTGCCTGCTGATTCGGCGGATACCGAAGTATTGGTGGTCAACGGTTTCGATAGGATAACATCGACCGATAACACTTTCGATTTTATTAGATTTTACGCCAAACCGATAATGGAAAGCGGATATTCTTTTGTTTCCGCTTCCAACGAAGCGGTGTTCAAAGGGAGAATAGACTTATCGGATTATAAAACAGTTATCTGGGCGCTCGGCGACGAAAGCACAGCCGATGAAACGTTCAATCAATTTGAGCAGGATTCGGTTAAATCGTTTTTAAATAACGGCGGAAATTTCTTTGTATCGGGTTCAGAAATCGGGTGGGACTTGGGACGAAGTTCAACCTCGTCTCCGAACGATATAGATTTTTACTCCAATTACTTAAAAGCGCGGTATGTAAACGACGCGCCGGAAGGTTCAAAAGCCACTTATTATTCCGCTGAACCTATTCGGGGCGGCATATTCGACGGTATGAGCAGTTTAAACTTTGATAACGGCACGCACGGAACATTTGATGTGGATTGGCCGGACGCATTCCGAGCGGCAAACGGAGCCACTGAGGACTTGAAGTTTGTCGGCGTAAGCGCGGCAAAAGGCGTTGCCGGAATATCGTATCACGGAAGATTCCCGGAAGGAAATATAAACGGAAGTCTCATTCATCTTTCAATTCCTTTTGAAACTATTTATCCCGAATCAAAAAGAATTGAACTAATGAAAAAAGCGATGGAATATTTTTCGACAATCGTATCTGTAAAGAATGATTTAAAAACGCCGGAAAGTTTCGCGCTTTATCAAAACTATCCAAACCCGTTTAATCCATCCACAACAATTAAATTTTATTCTCCTGTAATGGGTTCGGTAGTATTAAGAATAATCAACTCTTTAGGGCAAATTATTCTAATTAAAAATTATGATCGCTTATCTTCAGGCGCTCATGAGTTTTTATGGAACGGACGGAACGCATCCGGGCAAAAATCTGCGAGCGGAGTTTATATTTATCAGGTGATTTTTAATGATGAATCGGGTAACATGACTATTCAATCTAAAAAAATGATTTTAGTAAAATGAGGTATTTAATTATTTTATTCATTGGCGCGGCGCTTATTTCCTGTACCGGTAAAAAAGATATTCAAGAAAATCAGAAGGAGAGGAAAGATACGGTTATTTCCGAACCGGAGAATTTTGAATCGGCTCACGAAAGGGATAAAAAAGAATTCGGAATTGATTCGCTTAAAGAAAAGAAGCAGCCTGAAAGGGTGAAATTTTAGTGAAATCTTTTCTGATTATTCTAACGGCGGCGGTTTTGTTTTCTTCCTGCGCTATAAAGCGTTCGGAAAACGAAAACGAGATAAAACTCGATTATTCAACGCTTTTTAGCTCTAAAGATTTCAAGTTTACGGAAGCTAAATTATCAGCTGATAACCGTTTTCTCGCGGCTGCAACTGATTCTCCCGGGGTTACACTGAAGCTGATAAAACGGGAAAGTCGTAAAGTAATTTTCTCGTTTAACCGCCGGGCGGGGGAATTTATTTTTACCGCGCGGAATAATTTGCTTTTCTTAATTTCGGAATATTTGCCTGATAGAAAAAATATTTTATATTATTACAACATAAAAACAGATTCATTGATTAAAATCTTATCCGCTTCAAGCAATATTCATTCTCTTGGAATTATTGACTCCGGTTTTATTTTTACGATAAACGATTCCGTTAAAATTTACGATGAACGGAACTTATCCGAAACCGGTTCAACTAAAGAGTTTAGTTATTCTTTCATTTCCGGGAATAGCGTTATCACTATCAGAAATGGGAAAACGACCTCCGAGAAAAAGAAGGAACAAATAATTTGGCGCAAGTATGCCGGTGGAGCATTAGTTTACTATCTTAAACGCTCCGGATTATTTGTCGAGTTTTCAAATGGGAAAATTTTATCGCTGGGGAATATTATGTATCCCGAACTAAACCGCGACGGCAAGTATTTGCTTGGAATAGAAGAAAAATATGACGGGCAGAAAATGATTAATTCGCGTCTGCTGATTTTTAGAATAACCGCAAACGATGTTCTTCCGACAAAGTTATTTGTCGATAACGCATACTCGCCGCATTGGAATGCCGACGGGAACAGCATAACTTATATTGCTAACGACGGCTCAATTAAAGCCGCGAAATTGATTTTGGAGAAATTATGAAATTACTGACAGCGCTATTGCTGGGCGGAACGCTTTTTGCCCAGTCTTTGGAAGTAGGAAAAATCAACCTTTTAAACTTGAACGATAGATTTTACTATCCGAAATTTATTAACGAATCGGAAATTCTTCTTACCGGAGAAAATTATAACGGGCTTTATACTTATGATATTTCAGATGAAAAGTTTGCAATTATTTCGGAAGAATTGGGAGCCGGA
>CAYNUJ010000215.1:0-4848 GCA_964400095.1 uncultured Melioribacteraceae bacterium | reverse complement strand
TGAAAACCGTCGTACCTTCACGGGTACCGGGGGTTCGAATCCCCCCCCCTCCGCGTTATAGTACTGAGAGTTAAATCCTTGTTTTTTGCGTCAAGATATTTTGCAAGTTTCGGAATAATGGAATAATGGAATAATGGAATAATGGAATTGCGATAATAACGAATAGGATTCGAAATTCAGCGGTAAACCGTAATTTTAGTAAATATTTATCAGCCTGTCAAAAAGTTAAAAACTTAACTTTTTATAAAATCCCTCCCAATGGTATTCTGCGAATAATTGACCTAATTATTCTCCCAAAGGGATGCCTTTGGCATAATTTCTAATCAATTAACAATTCACAAGAACCCAAAAAACAAACTATGTAATAAATATTAGTTCACGAAACTTTTGTTAATTAGTCATTGCTCATTTTTTAGATTATTAGAGCAATTAGAAATTAGGTCGTTTTTTTTTCATTTGAAATCGCGTTTATCTCACCACAATAACGGGCTGAACAAATCAGCAAAACCCTATGCTATTCTTCTTACGAAATCGATGCTTATATTACCGTAAGCGCTTAGGAAATTGTTAAAAATTTGGAAAAATATTTAAAAACCGGTTCGGGAATTGCCCTTGCCAGAAAACGAATTTTGAATATAATTCAGCGATTTTCCAACAATCTGTTCATTAAAAAATTGCCTTTTTATTAGACTATGATTTTAGTAAATTATTTTGTTATCTTTTAATTAGTTGGTTGTAATCTTTTGTTTCCTCTTGATTTTTGTGACTTTTAGATAAATATCAATCCTTTGAAAAATTATTCAACTACTAAGATTATAATTTTAATAAACTAAAAGGCGTATGGCGCTATGAATCAATTTTTCAAAAATAAGTATAACATGTTTTTTGTTACTAATCATGGCGCAGGCCCAGCTTTAGTATTGATTCATGGGAATTCTCTTTCATCAAAATCTTTCGTAAAACAATTAAACGACTCCTCGCTTAAAAAATATAAGATTACGGCTATCGACTTACCGGGTCACGGTAATTCTCAGAGAGCGGTTAATCCTTCAAAAACATATTCTGTTAATGGTTTTGTGCGGGAAGTATCGGAGTTTATTGAATCAAAGTTTCATGAACCCGTAATTTTAGTTGGACACTCGCTGGGAGGACATATAGCGCTCGAGACTGCAGGAATACTTCCAAACATAAAAGGACTTGTAATATTCGGTACGCCTCCCATGGGAAAACCGCCGGAGATGGAGAGGGCATTTAAGCCTCACCGTTCAATGGTTTTAGCATTTAAAGGAGAACTTGACGAGAAGGAAGCTTTAGATTTGTGTAAGGGTTATTTAGGCCCTACTGATCAAATTCCTAAGGAATTTATAGAAGACATACTGAGTGTCGATATAGTAATGAGGACAAAATTGGCCGAGTCTATCGAATCCGAAGAATTTAATGACGAGCTAAAAATTATCAACAACCTAAAAATTCCAATTGCGATTTTTCATTGTGAAAAAGATGAATTGGTTAATTTAGATTATATTAAAAATATAACAGCGCCAAATTTATGGCAGAATAAAATTCATCTTATTAAAAATGCATACCACTCGCCGCAGTTTGAACAACCGGAAGAGTTTAACGAATTATTAGATAACTTTATTAAGGATATTATTAATTAAAACATGTCTGAATCAAATGAATATAATGATTTTTTTTCTGCTTATTCGAATAGGATAAAGCCACCCCCGCGTAATTTGAATAATGTATCGAATGCACAAAACATTTACGATTTTCTTACAAATTATCCTATGATATTTAGCCAAGCACATTATGTTTTGGATTATCCAACCCTTACTATTACTTATCAGAAAGGGATAAAGGAATTGCTGGGATATGATGAGAACGAATTCAATTATAATTTACTTTCGAATTATTTTCATCCTGATGATAGAAAACGTTACACATTTATTGTTAAAGCAGTTGTTGAATATTTTGAAAATAATCCCGCAAAACTATTCGGGGCAGAATTTGCTATTACCGTAAGGTTAAGAAAAAAAGATGGGAGTTATCTTCATTCTTTAAGGCAGTCGACTATAATTGAAACTAATAGTGAAAATATAATGACTAAAAGTTTTTCGATTTTATCCGATATTTCGCACATTAAAAGAAATAACTATGTCGACTGGAATTGTACTTCCCATGGTCGACATGTTTCAGATTTGAGAAAACACATTGAGAATAAACATAAAAACTACTTCACTAAAAGAGAAATGGAAATACTTAATTATTTGCAACTGGGTAAAAAAAGTAAAGAAATCGGTGAAAAATTGTATGTAAGCAAGCATACTGTTGATACACATCGCAGAAAAATGTTAGCCAAATCTACATGTTCAAATACTGTAGAACTGCTGGGTTTTGCAAGAAAAAATGCCATAATATAACCTTCCTTAAAAAAAACAAATTATTCAAAAACACTCATTAATGAGTATTTACAAATCTAAAGAGATATCTTATACTTGATTTAGTTTTTATCTAATTAAAATTAAATGATGATTGTGTCTATCAGCAAGTTAAATGCGGTTGTAACCGTATTAGAGCATCCAACATTTCTTGGCGGAAGCAGCCCTGAATGGAGATATAAAATAGCTCGGGTCTAATTCAAACAAAAAACACGATTATTTAAATCTTTTCCTAAATCGTAGAATTTCCGGTAAGGTTTTATTTTATATTTAGGACTGTGAAAAACTACCCGTTAGGGTAGCGCTATTTACGAATAATATGATGTATTCTCCTTTAGTAAATTTCTGAAAATTCTGGAAAGTGAAAAGAGTAACCTTACCTCATTAAATTGTTTATTAAAATAAATTGAGGTTAAAATGAAAAACAAAACGCTTATTCTCTTAGCGTCAATTATTATTTGTGGAAATCTTTCCGCACAAACGCCGGATACGCTATGGACTAAATCCATTGGCGGAAGCAATAATGACTGGTTTGGGAAATCTATTATACAAACGGCTGACGGCGGATTTATAATGACCGGGTTGTATGGCGGCGGTAATTCTGCCGATGTATGGCTCGTCAAAACCACCGCATTAGGCGATACGCTTTGGACAAAGACATTTGGCGGAAGTAATGACGATGTTGGTTCCGACCTTGTCAAAACTTCCGATGGGGGTTATCTCATAGCAGGCACAACAGAATCATTTGGAGCTGGCAAGGCGGATATTTGGCTCATAAAAACAGATGCATCCGGAAATGAAATTTGGAATAAAACATTTGGCGGAAGCGAAGCGGAAGAAGGAGCGTCTGTGGAACAAACTTCCGACGGCGGCTATATCATTACCGGATCGACAGATACAGTTGCGAATGGATGGACGGATGTTTGGCTCATAAAAACAGATGCCTCTGGTGAAATAATTTGGGAAAAATCATACGGGGGAACGGATGATGATCACGGACATTCCGTTCAGCAAACAACCGACGGCGGATATATAATCGCAGGCGAGAATGATAATTTGGGCGCTTGGCTTGTTAAAACGGATGCTTCCGGCAATATGGTGTGGAATAAAGCTTTCGGCGGAAATAACCCTAGTGAAGATGAAGGTTATTCTGTTCAGCAGACCTCGGACGGCGGTTATATTTTAGCGGCTGAAACAGAGTCTTTCGGTCCTTCTGACAGCACAACTTATGCATGGCTAATTAAAACGGATGACTCGGGAGATACGCTTTGGACAAGGAGATTCTTCAAAGGTATCGGAGCTGGAGTTAGCGCTACAATGGGTTATGGGAATTCCGTTCTGCAGACGTCGGACGGCGGCTATATTTTTACGGGTTTCCGCGGTCCCGACCTCGAAAATCTTGATCTTTTCCTGACTAAAACGAATGAGCTTGGTATTGAAGAGTGGACTGCAATCGTAAACAATGCTGCTGGAATGTGTCTTAATCAAACGGATAACGGAGAATATATTGTCGGAGGTCTTACAATATCACCGGAAGGGGATGATCTTGATATTTTTTTAGCACGGTTTGAAGCCGTTCCTACAGGTCTGGATGAGAGTGTCGGTAAAAATCTTTTTACTTATCAACTCTCTCAGAATTATCCCAATCCATTTAACCCGACAACACGAATTTCATATTCGTTATCGAAAGCCGGTTTTGTTATTCTAAAAATATATGACACACTCGGTGGAGAGATTGAAACTTTAGTCAATAAATTTCAGAAAGCGAATATTTATTCCGTTAATTTTGATGCAAGTAAACTTTCAAGCGGAATCTATTTCTACCAATTGCAGGGAGGAAACGATTTTATAGAAACAAAAAAAATGTTACTTATTCGCTAAAATGATGTATTCCCAAAACCCAGCGTTCCGGGATATATTACCGGCAGGTGAATAAACTTTCTTTTACGATTTTATAAGTTTATCTCTTTTCACCTCGCTATTAGATCTCCTTCTACTTGCAGCAAATGGATGAGGCGAACTATTAACAATTAAAAAAGAGACAACTATGAAAGAATTTAATTATTTAATAATGACCCGCTTAACATTGTTGTTTTTGTCGGCTTTTATCTGTGCTGCCGACATAATTTATTCCCAAACTAATTTTTGGGAACAAACCAATGGTCCCGAGGGAGGAACTGTTTTTTGTTCCGCCATTAGTAATAACGACGATATCTTTGCATGCATTACTAAAGGAAGCGGTCTTTATCGTTCGACCGATAACGGCGAAAATTGGACGGTTTTTGGCGATGGTTTAGATTTAGATAGTTACTACATTGACCCTCTTACGATAAACAATGATGGATATATTTATGTCGGTACACAAGCTGATGGGGTTTATCGGAGTACCGAATCAACAATAACTTCA
>CAYNUJ010000214.1:0-4908 GCA_964400095.1 uncultured Melioribacteraceae bacterium | reverse complement strand
GCCGAACTTTGAAAACATATTTTTAACGAAATGATTTCTCCCCTCGGAGACGGTTACTTCAACTATAGAGTAGCTCGTTTTGGATGTAAAGCGAATTTTATCGAATTTCCCTCTTCCTCCTTCTATGTAAACGCCTTTCTGTAATTTCTCTCTGTGTTCCTTTTCTAACGGTTTATCTAATGCGGCGATATAAACTCTCGGAAATTTGTTTTTGGGATGGAGCAATTTATTAGTAAATTCTCCGTCGTTCGTCAAAATTAGCGCTCCGGTTGTATCGTAGTCCAAACGACCGACGGGAAATATTTTGAAATTTGTCTTTATCAAGTCAACAACTATTTTCCGCTGTTTTTCGTCGGCAGTGGAAGTAATTACTCTTCTCGGCTTATTGAGCAAAAAATAGACCTTTCTCTGCTGATGGATTTTCTCGCCGTCAACCAGAATTTCATCCGCATCCGGGTCAACTTTTATTCCGAAATCCATAATAATCTTCCCGTTAACTTCAACCCTTCCCTGCTCAATGAGTTCGTCGCTTTTTCTTCTCGAAGCGATTCCGCACTCCGAGATAAATTTATTCAGCCTAATTTTCATCTTCTAAATTTCCCACTTCGTTTTCCATTTCTTCTTCAATCTCATTCATCATTATTTTTCGTTTCTGTTCTATGAAATCCTGATCCCTCATTATCTCTTCAATTTCTCTCGGTTTGGGCAAATCGGTAATTCTATTGATGCCGAAATATTTCAGGAAATCGCTTGTAGTAGTGTATAAAAGAGGTCTTCCAACCGTGTCCGCCCTTCCTTTAATAGTGATAAGACCTTTTTCGAGGAGCGTGTTAATCATATAATCGGAATTCACGCCTCTTATTATCTCTATCTCCGGTTTTGTTATCGGTTGTTTATAAGCGACAATAGCCAGCGTTTCCAAAGCCGCGTTACTTAAACGCCGTTTGCTTTTTTCGTTGGAAAGATAACCGACATATTTAGCGTATTCGGTCTTTGTAGCGAATGCAAATCCGTTTGCAATTCGAATTATCGTAAACGGTCTTTCGTCGCCGGAATAAGTCTTATTCAATTCGTCAACCGCTTCCTCAATATTTTTAGAGTTGATTTCCGTATCTTGACCGTCAATTTCTTTAATTGCTTTAATTATATCCGCCGACTCAATCGGTTCGTCCGATGCAAAAATTAACGCTTCAATTATACTTTTATAAATATTATCCATTATCCGCCAGCCTGTAAATCTCAAATTGATTGAAGGTTTGCACTTCTTTAAGTCCGATAGCTCCCATTTTAACTAATTCCAAAATAGCTATGAAGGTAACGATTATTCTTAATTTTTCGTTCATATCTTTAACAAGTTCAATGAAACCGAGATATTCTTTTTCTTCCAATCGCCCCAGAATGTAATCAATTTGTTCGTCAATTGTTACGTTAAATCTATGAACTTCGTGAACCGGTTCCTCTTTTCTATCAATCAAAGCCGTTTTAAAAGCTTTCATCAAATCATATAATGTAATGTTTTTCAATAATAAATCTAATTCCGGAGGATTTTCTTTTTCGTCCGCTTTATAATTCCCTCTATAATGAACTTTTCTCTGATTTGCCTCCATAAATGAAAGTTCTTCCGAAACTTCTTTGTAACGTTTGTACTCTAAAAGAGCCGCGACCAAATCCGCTCTCGGATCAATCTCCTCTCCTTTCGAATCTATGTCCTTTGGCAGAAGCATCCTTACTTTAATCTGCATCAGCGTTGCCGCCATTAATAAAAATTCGCCGGCAACTTCAAGGTCTAAATTTTCCAAAAGATGGAGATATTCCATAAATTCTTTTGTTATTCTTGAAATCGGAATATCGTATATGTCCAGTTCGTCTCTGCGGATAAAGAAAAGAAGAAGATCGAGGGGACCTTCGAAACTCTGGAGTTTTATTTTATACAGTTCAGCCAAGTTTCATTACCTTATGGACTTCATTCATTGTAATTTCCGCTTCTTTTAAAGCTCTTTCTTCGCCGAAGGCGAGAATGTCTTTAACTTCGTTAATATTCGATTCAAAATATTTCCGCTTCTCAATAATAGGAGCGAGAAACTCGTTTATTTTTGCCGAACATTGCGTCTTGCAGTCAACGCATCCTAATTCCCCGCTTCTGCAGCCCGTTTCAATTTCATCTAAATTATCGGGGTTAAACCTTTTTTGATAAGTAAACACTAGGCAAACTTCGGGATGTCCGGGATCGTTACGTCTGATTTTTTGAGGATCGGTTTTAGCTTTCCTCAATTTACCGGCTACGGTTTCCGGTTCGTCTGAAAGTAAAATAGTATTATTTAATGAATTACTCATCTTCGCGTCGCCGTCCAATCCCGGTAAACGCGCGAATTTTGTCAGTTTCGGTTCCGGCTCGGGGAAAACATTCCCCCATTGATTATTAAATTTTCTGGCAATCTCCCTCGTAATTTCAACGTGAGGAACCTGATCCTCTCCTACCGGCACAAATTCTCCTCTGTAAAGAAGAATATCAGCCGCCTGCAGCACGGGATAACCGAGATGACCGAAAATAATATTCTCAATATTTAAATCTCTTACTTGATCTTTAACAGTCGGATTTCTTTCCAAACGCGCTTTTGTAACGAGCATTGTAAAAATTAAAAATAACTCTGTATGCTGTTTAATTTGAGATTGACGGAAAATAGGATTTTTTCCGCCGTCCAGTCCGGCTGCAAGCCAGTCGATAACCATATCAATTGTATTACGATAAATATCTTCGGTATTTAAACCTGTAGTCAACACGTGATAATCCGCAATAAGATGAAAATTTTCAAACTCTTTTTGTAAATTGATCCAATTTTCGAGCGCCCCAACATAGTGCCCAATATGCAGTTTTCCGGTAGGACGCATTCCGCTTAATATTCTCTTTTTTGCCATAATTCCGGTTGTTAATTTTAGAAATAATCGAACGTTTAAAGATAAAGAAATTTTCAGAGAATTATCCCGAATGATTCTTCTAATGAGCGCCCCGGGAGAATTGATCTCGTCTATTCACCACTTTAGAAGCAAATAAAAATATTTGTTTTTAGTAAGACTATAATTCTATTTATTCAAACAAATACGGTCTCCACGAGTCGTCGATGGTTTTAGTCGCATTTTTGATAAACAATATCCGGTTAGGAATGTACGGTTTTATCTGCAGAGAAAGTCCGGCGTCTTCAGGCGTTCTATCCCCTTTTTTATTATTGCATCTAAAGCAGGCGCAAACGAGGTTATCCCAAACATCTTCGCCGCCTTTTGCTCTCGGAATAATATGATCTACGGTAAGCGGAATATCGCTTCTTCCGCAGTAAGCGCATTTATGTCCGTCGCGTCGAATAATGTTTTTACGCGAAAGAATTGCCTGCATATAAGGAACTCTTACGTAATTATTTAATCTGATAACAGTAGGCAGGGGATAAACGTTATTAACGGAATGTATAAATTTATCGTTCCTTTGGGCAACTATGTGAGCTTTGCTGAGGAAGAGAAGAATAATAGCTTTTTTAACCGAACATATCGCCAAAGGTTCATAGCTCTGGTTGAGGAGAAGAACCCTCCTTCCGAGCGAACCATTTGTTTTAACTGCAGCTTCGAACCGCACCTCCCGTAATTTTAAGCGGAAAAATAATAAATTTATTCAATATAGAAAAAATAATTATTCGGCGCTCTCAATAATTCCTCCGGCTAAAACGAATCCGTTTTCATTATATAGAACCGCCGATTGTCCGGGAGTAATAGCGAGTTTCGGCTCAAAATATTCAATCGAAAAAGATTTATCGTCGGCTGAAATCACTTTTGCTTTTGCGCCTTTGTCGGAATATCTTATTTTCCCAATCACAATATCTCCCTCGTTCAAAGAGGAAACCATCCCGTAATTTACCTCATTCGCGGTTAATTTTGTCAGAAAAATTTCATTTTTATCGGCAATTTCAACAATATTATTTTCCGGGTCGATATTTTTCACAAAAACAGGTTTTCCCAAGGCGACGCCCAAGCCCTTGCGCTGCCCGATAGTGTAAAATGGATAACCTCTATGCTTGCCGATTATTTTTCCTTTGTAAACAAGGTCGCCTTCGCTAATCTTTTCAATTTTTTCGGGAACTCTTTCCCGCAAAAACCGCTCGTAATTGTTATCTGCAACAAAACATATTTCCTGACTGTCCGGTTTATTCGCTGTTTTCAATCCGTATTTTAACGCTAATTCTCTCACTTCCGTTTTTGTATATTTCCCCAGCGGCAAAAGAGTTCTGCTCAGGCTCTCCTGAGTCAATCCCCAAAGAGCATAAGTTTGATCCTTTTTGTTATCGGCGGAATTCTTAAGCGCGTATCTGCCCGTTTTTTCGTTAAATATCACATTGGCATAATGACCGGTAGCCACATATTTCGCGTCAAGCGAGTCGGCTTTTGCTAGCAGTTCTTCCCATTTGATTTTTTTGTTGCATAGAACGCATGGATTCGGAGTTCTTCCATTCAAATATTCGTCAACAAAATTATCAATTACGGCATCTTCAAAAGGTTTTGTGAAATCGACTGTATAATGAGGGAAATCCATTGAATTCGCAACATTTTTAGCGTCTAATATCGCGTCGAGGCTGCAGCAGCCCGATTCGTGTTTCGGAGCGCCGCCTACTTCCATAAATCCCCAAGTTTTCATTGTAACGCCGATAACGTCGAAACCTTCTTCTTTAAGAATAGCCGCCGCTACGGACGAATCAACCCCGCCGCTCATCGCTACAATTACTCTATTTTTATTCAAAAATCTGCCTTTCAAAAAAAATGTAAAATCAAAGAGTAAATATATTGCATTACCGCCTAAATCTTTGTTTTTTTGTCAACCAATTCAGTTTCATTTTGAATAGCGCGGCAGATTCTTCTCCCGACTTCGTC
>CAYNUJ010000213.1:0-4911 GCA_964400095.1 uncultured Melioribacteraceae bacterium | reverse complement strand
GCGGGAGTAACTCAGCTGGCTAGAGTCACAGCCTTCCAAGCTGTTGGTCGCGGGTTCGAATCCCGTCTCCCGCTCAATTACTTCTTAAGTTTTAGCGTTTCTGAAGATCAGTCCCATTTTGCGTTCTGGTCTTTTTATGTGTTTAAAAGCTGATGTAGCTCAGTAGGTAGAGCGCGTCCTTGGTAAGGACGAGGTCACCGGTTCAAGCCCGGTCATCAGCTCTATCTTTTTTAGTTTTGATGTTTTATTTAATTTGTATCTGATTTTGGAGTAGAAAATGGCAAAAGCGAAGAATGCTAGGGTAACAATAATTTTACAGAGTACAGCCGATACGGGCTATCGCTATACAACGACTAAAAATAAACGTAATCATCCTGCGAGGGTAGAGTACAAAAAGTACGATCCGGTTGTTCGTAAACATGTAGTATTTAAAGAAACTAAATAATACGAGAGTGGCTCAATTGGCAGAGCAGCGGTCTCCAAAACCGCAGGTTGGGGGTTCGAATCCCTCCTCTCGTGCGAAATCAATAATATATTGTTGAGATATGAAAGATAAAATTATTAACTTTTTTAAAGACGTGGTCAAGGAAATGAAAAAAGTTACCTGGCCGACTAAAGAAGAGTTGAAAGAATCTACGAACGTAGTTATTGTGGTTTGTTTATTAATTGCCGCCTTTACTTACGCAGTCGATATGCTTATAACTCAAATATTTAGAGGATTATTTTAATTTTGGAAAATCCAAATCTAAACTGGTATGTAGTGAGGACCTTTTCCGGTCACGAAAATAAGGTAAAGAATTTAATCGATACCGAACTTCGCGACTTAGACGAGCTTCGGGCAAAAATTCCCGAAGTGCTCGTTCCTATGGAAAAAGTATTCGAGGTAAAAGACGGCAAGAAAAAAAGCAAGACTAAAAATTTCTTCCCCGGATATATCCTTGTTCAGGCGGATCTCGATCGAAAGGTTATCGACTTTATAGTCAATACTCCTTCGGTGATGGGATTTTTAGGCTCCGCAACCAAACCTTCTCCGCTTACGCCGGAAGAAGTGAAGCGAATTATCGGCAGATTAACTCAGGACGAAACAACCGAGAGAACGGAAACAATTTTCCGCGCGGGCGATTTTGTTAAAATTGTCGATGGTCCGTTTAATAATTTCTCCGGTTATATCGAAGAAGTTAACGAAGAGAAAATGAAAATTAAAGTTATGGTTTCTATCTTTGGAAGAAAAACTCCCGTTGAGATAGATTTTGTACAAGCAGAATTAGAAAAGTAAGAATAAAAAGCAGGAAAACTAATGGCAAAGAAAATATCTGGTTATATTAAGCTGCAGATTCCCGCCGGACAGGCTAATCCCTCTCCGCCGGTCGGTCCCGCATTGGGTCAAAAAGGTGTTAATATTATGGAGTTTTGCAAGCAGTTTAACGCGAAAACTTCAGATAAAGCCGGATTGATTATCCCTGTTGTAATAACTGTGTATCACGATAAATCTTTCACATTTATTACAAAAACACCCCCGGCTGCGGTATTGTTGAAAAAATCTCTAAATCTTGAAAAAGGTTCCTCGGAACCGAATAAAATTAAAGTTGCGGCAGTAACGCGCGAACAATTGAAAGAAATTGCGGAATCGAAAATGGTTGATTTGAACGCTCATGATATCGATCACGCAATTAGTATGATAGCGGGTACTGCGAGAAGTATGGGTATAACGGTTAAAGATTAAATTTAATAAGGACTTAGTTGAGTTATGAGAGTCTCAAAAAGAGCAAAAGAATTACAGAAAAAAATCGATACAAAAAGCGAATATTCACTTGAAGACGCAATAAAGCTTCTCAAAGAGAATTCAAGCGTTAAATTTACCGAATCTCTTGACGTTGCGATAAAATTGGGCGTTAATCCAAAACATGCCGACCAGATGGTTCGCGGAACTGTGTCTCTACCGCACGGAACGGGTAAAGAAGTAAAAGTGCTCGTTATAGCCAAAGGGAGTAAAGCGCAGGAGGCTTTAGACGCCGGCGCCGATTACGCGGGTTTGGAAGAATATCTCGAAAAAATTAAATCCGGATGGGCTGATATTGATGTGATTATTGCCGCTCCTGATACAATGGCGCAACTCGGCAAATTGGGCAGAATTCTTGGTCCCCGCGGTTTAATGCCGAATCCTAAAAGCGGTACTGTAACAATGGACGTTGCTAAAGCCGTAAAGGAAGTTAAAGCCGGAAAAATTGAATTTCGCGTCGATAAAACAGGTATTGTTCATTCATCGTTGGGTAAATTGAACTTCAGCGAGGATCAATTAGTCGATAATGCAAAAGCGTTCTTACAGACTATTGTGAAATTAAGACCTTCATCCGCTAAGGGGCAGTATGTTCGCAGTCTCTATCTCTCCAGTACAATGGGTCCTGGATTACAGATAAATAAAGACGAAGCATTAGCTGAAATAAAATAAAGTTTACGCACTCTTTGTTATTAACTGCTTCTATTAATTAGTTAATAATGAAAATAATCTTAATTATAGGTGGAATATGAATAAAGCTCAAAAAGCTGAAATAATCGAAGAAATCAAGGAAAGTCTTCAGAATTCCACTGCGGTCTATTTGGTTGATTATCAAGGCATAGACGTTGACGGGATAAACGAACTTCGCGTTGAATTCCGCAAGGAAGGCGTTAATTATAAGGTATATAAAAATACCTTTTTTAACCGCGCAATTGATGAAGTCGGCGGCTACGATAATCTTAAGGACCTGTTAGTTGGAATGACCGGAATTGCATTTGCCGGGGAAAACTATGTGGCTCCAGCCAAGATCATTAAAAAATACTTTGCCGCAAATAAAAAGTTCTCTTTGAAAGGATGTTACATCGAATCGCAGTTCTACCCGGGCGAATCGCTCGATATGCTGGCTTCGATGCCCTCTAAAGAGGAAGTTATGGCTGGAATTGTCGGAAGCATTGCCGCTCCCGCTTCCGGTATTGTCGGCGCAATTAACGCGGTTATGCGCGATATTGTTAGTCTTGTCGATGAAATTGGCAAAAAGAAAGCCGCATAAATTTTGAAGTGAAAAATTAAATTAAAGGAGAATTAAAAATGTCTGATAAAGTAACGGAAATAGTTGAAAAAATCAAAGAGTTGACTTTAGTAGAAGCTACGGAATTAAAGAACGCTTTGGAAGATGAATTTGGCGTAACAGCCGCGGCTCCGGTTGTAATGGGCGGAGTGGCAGCAGCAGGCGGCGACGCTGCGGCAGCCGAAGAACAAACTGAATTCGACGTTGTTTTAGCCAGTTACGGCGAAAAGAAAATTAACGTTATTAAAGTTGTGCGCTCTCACACGGGATTGGGACTTAAAGAAGCCAAGGAATTGGTTGATTCCGCGCCTAAAACCGTTAAAGAAGCCGTTTCCAAAGACGAAGCCGAAAAAGTCAAAAAGGACTTGGAAGAAGCCGGAGCTACAGTCGAAATTAAGTAATTTATTTTTAACATATTATTCTATAAAATTTGCCTAAGTGGTAAGGCGGTGAGGTGTGCCTTACCGCTTTTTATCATTTTAGAGTGAGAATTTTCTTTCGAGGAGGTTGGATTGGAAACTCAAAACATAAATAAAAAAACAAATAGAATATCATTTAGGTCCATTACTCCCGTTCTTGACATACCGGATTTGCTGAATATTCAAATTGAATCCTTCGAAGACTTTCTGCAGTTGCAAGTTGACCCTTTAAAAAGGGAAAACAAGGGATTACAGTCCGTTTTCACCACAAATTATCCGATTACGGACAATAAGGAATTATTCCGTTTGGATTTCATTAGCTACGAGATGGAAAAACCCCGCTTCTCAATACCGGAATGCGAGGAACGAGGTTTAACTTACAGTTCTTCTCTTAAAGCTAAACTTCGTCTATCTACGCGTGAAAACGAAAATGAAGAATTCGTCAATTCGGTTGAACAGGAAGTCTATCTCGGAAATTTACCCTACATGACTAATCGGGGAACATTTATTATTAATGGCGCCGAAAGAGTGGTGGTTTCGCAGCTTCACCGTTCGCCGGGCGTCGCGTTTTCGCAGACTGTTCACCCGAACGGCACTCCTATTTATTCGGCAAGAATTATACCTTTCCGAGGTTCATGGGTGGAATTTGCCACGGACATTAACCATATATTATATATATATGTAGATAGAAGAAAGAAATTTCCGTCCACAACGCTGCTTCGCGCTTTAGGATACGAGACGGATGAAGAAATTTTAAGACTTTTCGATATGATTGAAGAGCTGCACGCGGATGATTTGGACGTTAAACTGCACGAAGGACGCCTGGTTGCCGAGGACGTAATCGATCTTTCAACCGGCGAAATTTTCGCCGCTCGCGATACGGAACTGACGGAAGAAACTATTATTGATATTAAGAATTCCACTGTTGAAGAATTAAAACTTATTCAATCTCCCACATCTCACGAACAGGATTTAATTCTTAATACATTAAGAAAAGATACTTCCGCTAATAAAGAAGAAGCTTTATTTGCTATCTACAGAGCTTTAAGAACCGGCGAAGCTCCGGATTTTGACACTGCGGCGGCTCTATTGGATAAATTATTCTTTAACGATAAAAGATACGATTTAGGCGAAGTCGGACGTTTTAGGATGAACGACAAATTGAAATTAGATACTCCTTCTGAAGTTCGCGTATTAACTATCGAAGATATCTTGGCTATTATTAAAAGTATTATAAAGCTTAAAAACGGAAATATTAACGTTGACGATATCGATCACCTCGGAAACAGAAGAGTGAGAACCGTCGGCGAGCAATTAATGCAGCAGTTCAACGTCGGTTTGGCGCGTATGGCTCGCACTATCCGCGAAAGATTAAATATGCGCGATACGGAAAATATGCAGCCTCAGGAATTGGTAAACGCCAGAAC
>CAYNUJ010000212.1:0-4920 GCA_964400095.1 uncultured Melioribacteraceae bacterium | reverse complement strand
GGCTGGCGCATTAACAGTCTGCCCGGAGGCGGAAAGATAGTTCATCATACCGGCTGGTGGAAAGGATTTAGAAGTTATTTTATTCGTTCACTTAAAGACAACAAAACAATCATTGTCCTCTCCAATATGAGCGATCATGGAATATTTTATTCCAGCGAATTAATGGACCTATTCGATATCAAGCATTAAAATAAAATTGCGCTTAAAAACCGGCAGTGCCAGCCGTAATTTACTTTAATCCTTTTTCGGCTTCGTGAGCGACATCGGGCGAAACCAACAGTCTTCCGCACGATTCGCAAGTATAGATACGCCTATTGCCGCGTACTTCCAACTGACGCTGCGGTGGAACAACATTCTGGCAGCCGCTGCAAGCAGAGCGCACAATAGTAGCCACAGCTCTTCCGCGCAGAGCTTTTCGAATTCTCATATAAGTATTATAATCGGATTTCCGAACTTTAGCGGCAATTTGCTCTCTTTTATCTTTTAACTTTACTTCTTCCCTTTCGTTGGCTTTAATTATCTGTTTAAGTTCAGCTTCTTTCTCTTTAAGTTCATCGCGCAGCTTTTCTAACACCGGAGAAACTTCGTCAACTTCGAGATTTAATTTTACAACCATTTCCTCAAGAGATTTATTTTCCGCGGTTAAACTTTCCACTAAATCTTCGGCGTGGTCAATTTCCTTAGTTAATGCATCGTATTCTTTGTTGTTGCGCACTTTATATAATTGCGCTTTGAATTTTTTCAAATTGTCCTGAAGACGGACAATCTCCGCGTCATTGTGATTACGCTTTTTTACAGATTCATCCTTGTTTTCAGATTTTTCGGTCACCTGAGATTTAATGGAATCTATTTGGCTTTGCAGTTCGTTAACAGTAAGGGGAAGGTCACCTCTCAATTCTTCAAGCTCGTCTAGCTGCTCGTCAATTAATTGAAGCTGATACAATGTTGTTAATCTGTTTTCCATTTACTATCTCCTATTTATTTATAAAACTTTACAGGGTTAGTAGAACCCTTAAACTTTATAATTTCAATCGGGCAATTATTTTCCCGCAAAAAATTTTCAATCCTATCTTTTAATACATCCAAAACATGCACTTCGGTTTCATAATGACCCGCGTCAATCAATAATATTTTTCCGTGCGCTTCTTCAAAAGTGTGATATTTTATATCCGCGGTAACAAAAGCGTCCGCCCCCGAGGATATGGCGTCGTACAGCAAGTCCGCTCCGCTGCCTCCGCACACGGCAACTTTTTTTATTCTGCCTTTTCCGTCGGCGTACCTTAAATTTTTGCATTTCAAATTTTTAACCACAAATTCGAGAAATTCCTTCACGGAAAAGCTTTTTTCAAATTCCCCTAAAGCGCCGAATCCATAGTTTGAATTTTTATTTTTCAACGGATAAACATCGTATGCAGGCTCTTCATACGGATGCGAAGCGGTAAGAGCGGAAATAGCGCCGTTCAATTTCCATGCGTCAACTAAAAATTCCAGCCGTAATTCCTCAACGGTCTCGAAAGAAGCCGGCGATCCGACAGCCGGATTTGTCTGTTCGCTTCCTTCAAAAGTTCCAAATCCTTCCGACCGAAAACTGCATTTATTGTATTCTCCAATAACGCCTCCGCCGGCGTCAAAAACCGCTTGAGAAACGTTTTCGGAATATGCGGCGGGTACAAACGTCACCAATTTAAATTGATTTGACGCTTCGTTTTTTAAGAAGCGGACATTTTTCAAACTGAGACGATCAGCCAGATTGTAGCTTACGCCGCCTTTGGTGAAATCGAGATTTGTGTGAGCAGAGAAAAGGGAAATATCATTTTTAATCAGGTCGTTAAGCAGTGAAGCCTTGGCGTCTTTTTGAAAATCGAGTTTTTTTATTGGCTTAAATATGAAAGGATGGTGAGTAACGATAAAATTGCAGTTATTTTTGAGCGCTTGATTCAGAGAGTTCCGGTTTAATTCCAAACAGAGGAATATTTTTTTAACATTCCTATTCCCGGCTCCCACAAGGAGACCAACGTTGTCATTCTCCCATGCAGCCCCGGGAGGCGCCCAATCTTGTAAATATTTAACAAAGTCTGTTACTATCATATATAAAAAAAAATGCACCCCTTAAATGGAGTGCATTTCATATATTATTCCAATCCTAACTTAACAATCGTTGTCTTTCTTATATAGCTTGATAAAATCAATTTTTCCATAAATTTATTAATTAAAAATAGCAAATTTAAATTCAACAAACAAGATTTATGCCAAAATTCTAATTTAGAAATTATTTTTTTCGGTGATTTCAAAAAAATATAAAATTTACTATTTAGGATCAAGAATATTTATCTTTATTATTTGTAAATCAAATTTTCCGGTAGAATATTGCAAATAAACAATTTAAGTGAAAATTTCGTCGAATTTATTGTAAAAAACTCGCTGGGTTATCTCTCTCCGGCTGAACTGGACGAACTGTTTGCGGCTATCGAATCCGAAATTAATTCCCGATATTTCGACAGCTCCGTTGAGGCGAATTTAATACGAATCATACAAGCTCAGTTTGATAAAGGGAAATTTATCTCCGAACTGCTTCTTTATCCGCACCACATTGAAATTATTACCGCAGTTGCCGTTAACAGCAATTATATGTGCGATATTCTTACCGTACACCCCGAATTTATTTCACTCGTTTTTAGTCCGGACTGGCTCGGGAAACCGGTTACCGAAGCTGCAATTCTAAAGGAAATTTTTAATAACAGAAAACGGCTGAAAAAAAGTATATCGCGATTTAATTTCTTGAAAAGTCTGAAGAAAAGATATATACTTAAAATTGGAGTTAACGATCTCCTCTCCGCCTACGAACTGCCGCAGGTTGTCTCTTCGCTATCCGCTTTAGCTAAAGCTATTTTGTCAACGCTGTTTTTTGATTGTTACGACGAAATATCCGATTTATACAAACTAAAGTCGGAGGCGGACTTTGCGGTTCTAACGTTGGGGAAACTCGGCGGGAACGAACTGAATTACAGCTCTGATGTTGATTTAATAGTGATTTATAAAAATAATTATCTAGTTAACGCCGAAAAAGATTTGGAATATCACCAGATAATGACGGACGCAATTAAGCTCTTTATTAAAAGAGCGTCGGAGCAAACAGGGAAAGGATATCTTTATAGAATTGATTTCAGATTGAGACCGGACGGCGGTAATTCGCCTCTTTGCAGAACAATCCAAGACACAATTAATTACTACGAAGCCCGCGGCGAAGACTGGGAGCGGCAGGCGCTCTTAAAAATGGATTTTCTATGCGGAGATATTAATCTTTACAATCGTTTTAAGTCCTTCCGGGATCGATATATATTTGAAAGAAACAGCGTCAGCTCAGTTAAAGCGATGGCGCGCAGAATGAAATCCAACATCGAAAAGTATTTGAGCGGCGAGTTTAATATAAAATTATTCAACGGAGGAATAAGGGATATTGAATTCTCGCTTCAGGCGCTCCAAATAATCGCGGGAAAAAATCATATCGAACTGATTACCGGGAATTCACTAAAAGCATTGGAGCATTTGGCAAAGTTAAAATTACTCAGTGAAAAAGAATCGGAAATATTGAAGAAAGCTTATATTTTTTACAGAAGAGTGGAACATTTTCTTCAGCTTATGAACGACAGACAGACTCACGAACTCCCCTCCGAACCGGATATGCAAAACAAATTGGCGTTCTTCATGGGATTCGGTTCGGTAAATAAATTTTACTCCGAATTAGATAATTACAGAAAGGAAGTAAGAGCGCTTTTCAACTCGGTCACGGGCGAAAGCGCCGACGAAATTTCCAATACCGCTTTATTTTTCAATACGAAACGAGCCGAAGTAAATCTAAATTATTTAAGACGCGGAAAAGGATTGGTAGGGAATAAAGATTTTGATTCGAGAACTATCGATTTATTTACGGAAATAGAAAGCGGACTGATTAAACGGATTGCGCGGACTATTAATCCGGATAAAACCTTAGAAAACTTCACAAAGCTTGTCAAGCTCTCCGGTTTTCCGTCAATTTTCTACTCTCAGTGCAAAAGCGAAGATTTTCTTTCGTCAATAATAAACTTATGCTCATTCAACGAATTCGCAATCAGTTTATTGAACGGCAAACCGTCTCTCGTTGAAGGAATAATATCCTCCGAGTTCATTTATTCCGGCATTACCGGAAAATCTTCGCAGCAGGCGCTCATTAATTTATCGGCTAAGTATTCTCTTAAAACTATTTCCCAATCGAAATCTGCGGAGAAACTATCTTTGTTTATCAGGAATAAAATTGAAGCTGTCTATTCAAAGCATTCTCAATCGCTTCCTTGCGTTATAATTGGTCTTGGCAGTTTTGCCCTGAACGAAATGAATTTCTATTCCGACGCCGACCTTGTTTTCTTTATCAGAGATATTGAAAAGCGCCCCGACGCGCAGACACAAACTCAAAAAATGTTCGCGGAAATCAAAAAAGTAATTTCTCCAATTTCGGTTGACTGCAGGCTTCGCCCCGAAGGAGAAAGTTCCCAATTGATTTGGGATTTGAAAGAATACGCTAATTACTTCGGTAAACGAGCGCGTATTTGGGAATTCCAGACAATGATTAAACTCTCGCAAATCTGCGGTCCGGAAGAGGATTTCAACTATATGAAGCGGAATTTAATCAAATATGCTTCCCGATTCGAACCGGAAGAAATTAAGCGGGAATTACTCTCCGTTTACCGTAAATTCAGGTCTTCGTTTATTCAACCCGCGCATCAAACCGATATAAAAACCGACCACGGCGGATTGATGACAATAGACTTTATTCTATTTTACTTGATTATAAGAGACGCCGAATTATTTAAGAACGCGCTTGGCAAAAACACTCCGGTTAAAATCAATTATGTGAAAGAAAAATATCGAGCGCTGTCGGCTGAA
>CAYNUJ010000211.1:0-4997 GCA_964400095.1 uncultured Melioribacteraceae bacterium | reverse complement strand
AATGTTACTCAAAATCGAGATATTTCGTCCCGCAAAGCGGGACTCAATATGACAAGAGGAAGTTTCGCAAAGGCTTCTATTAAAATAACCGTTTGTTAAACAGCGTTTGAATTTTGGAAATCGTTTGAACTTATCCTTTAATTTTGCCGGAGGAAAAATGAAGAAATTATTTTTACTAATCGCGGTTATTTCTCTTTCCGCGTGTTCGACTTTTCAGCGGAGAATTTCCGATCGGGATCAATTATTTATCGATAAATATTTAAAAGCTAATTTAGCGTTTTTGTCTTCGGACGAATTGGAAGGGAGGGAAGCGACGAGCCGCGGGGAAAAATTGGCGTCGTTATTTATCGCCTCCGAATTGAGCAAGTACGGCGTTCAGCCTTTCGGCGACAGCGGAACGTATTTCCAAAATTTCCCGCTGCAAGTTTCGGGATTTGAGGAAAATTCAAAAATTATTGTTTCCGAAGATTCCGTAAATCACAATTTTAAGATTGGGGACGACTTTGTCCGCGCGTCATGGTCTTTTCCCTCCGCGGATTATTTCAATAAAAAGAGCGCTTTGGCGTTTGCCGGATATGGCATAACGGCGCCTGAATTTGAATTTGACGATTACGCCGGATTGGACGTCAAGGGGAAAACGGTAGTTGTTCTTGCCGGAGAACCGGAAAGCGACGATCCGGATTTTTTTAAGGGAGAGAAGCGTTCGGCGTATTCAAAAGTAAGCGCCAAACTTAGAATTGCCGCAGATAACGGAGCTGTGGGTTTAATTGTTCTTCCCGACAGCAATGTAATTAAGTATTGGAGCCGGTATTCCGATTGGACTAAATCGGAGGCGTTCCGGTATTCCGGCAGCGAAGGACGTAATTCAACCGGAATTCCGGCTTTCTCGCTGAATAATGAATCGGCGTCGGTTTTCTTGAGTTCTTCGGGATTAAAGCCCGGCGATTTAGCCAATTATATCGACGACTATAAACGCCCCGAGGATTTCGCGATTAAGGATTCGTTATACTTTGATATTACCGTTTATACTAAAACAAAATACGCGAGAAATGTAGTGGGAATTATATCAGGGATTGACGATTCTCTCAAAAATGAATTTGTTGTTTTAAGCTCTCATTACGATCATCTCGGCAAAAGAGGCGAGGATATTTACAACGGCGCAGACGACGACGGTTCGGGAACTGCCGCAATTTTGGACGCCGCAAGAACCCTTTCCGAAGCGAAGGAAAATAAGCGCTCAATCCTTTTTGTTTTTCATACCGCCGAAGAAAAAGGACTGCTCGGTTCCAGATATTTTACGGAACATTTTGATAAAATGGATAAAATTAGAGCCGATATAAATCTTGATATGGTCGGAAGAGGGAGCGCCGATTCAATTTACAGTATCGGTTCGGGTAAATTGAGCGCCGAGTTTTATAATTTAGTACGCTCAGCGAATAAGGAATCGGTTAACTTTGCGTTTAATTATAAATTCGACGACCCCAACGATCCGAATAGATTTTATTACCGGAGCGACCATGTTCATTACGCAAAAAAGGGAATACCGATTGTCTTTTTCTACGATTATTTGATGAAGGATTACCACCGTTCGACCGACACCGTTGAGAAGATCAATTTCGAAAAGTTGACAAAAATAACTAACTTAGTTCACCATTTAGCTTTAAAAATTTCAAATCTTAATCATAAACTGAAAATCGATAAAAAAGAATAAATTTTGATTTCAGTTAATAATTTGATTTATTTGTGCGCTTTGTTGAAATAAATATTAGGAAAAATGATAAAAAATCTGGTTATTGTAGAATCGCCCGCAAAGGCGAAAACGATTGAAAATTATTTAGGCAAGGATTTTGTCGTAGTTTCCAGTTACGGTCATATACGCGACCTGGAAAAAAAGAACAAGGGAATTGAAATTGATAATAATTTCCGTCCTTTGTATCATATCCCCGAAGAAAAGAAAAAAGTCGTTAGAGAATTAAAAAAGCTTACTAAGCAGGCGGAAACGGTTTGGCTTGCAACCGACGAAGACCGCGAAGGGGAGGCGATTAGCTGGCATCTTAAGGAAGCTTTGGAATTGCCCGAAGATAAAATTAAGCGAATAGTATTCAACGAAATCACTAAGACGGCTATTCAGAATGCCGTTCAAAATCCGCGCAAAATTGATCAGCATCTCGTTGACGCTCAGCAGGCTCGAAGGGTTCTCGACAGGTTAGTCGGCTTCGAACTTTCGCCTATACTATGGCGGAAAGTGCGTCCGAGTTTAAGCGCCGGAAGAGTTCAATCGGTTGCCGTGCGGCTTGTAGTTGAACGGGAACGTCAGATAATGAATTTCAAATCGGGATCCAGCTTCAAAGTTGTCGGCGATTTTGTGGTAGAAAAAAACGGCAGATTGGAAAAATTTTCGGCGGAACTATCGAAAAAATTCAATGAACAGGAAGAAGCTGAAAAATTTCTGAGCGAAATGAAATCGGCGGAATTTACCGTTGCGTCGTTAGAGAAAAAACCGGCTAAAAAATCTCCTTCGGCTCCTTTTACAACTTCCACGCTTCAGCAGGAAGCGAGCGTTAAATTACGGTTTTCGGTGGCTAAAACAATGCTTATTGCGCAGAAGCTTTACGAAGCGGGCAAAATCACTTATATGAGAACCGATTCCGTGAATCTATCGGATTTGGCTTTGCGCGAAGCGGAAAAAACTATTTCCAATTTATACGGCGGCAAATATTCCCATCAGCGGCGGTTTAAAACAAAATCGGCTTCCGCGCAGGAAGCTCACGAAGCTATTCGCCCGGCGTATCTCGATAAACAATCGGTCGGCGGAAGCTCCGACGAGCGGGCTCTTTACGATTTAATTTGGAAGAGAACAGTCGCTTCTCAAATGGCGGACGCGAAGCTGGAGCGTACGATTATAAAAATAGATATTTCCAACCGCGGTGAAAAGTTTACCGCTAAAGGCGAAGTAATAAAATTCGACGGATTCTTAAAGGTTTATATTGAATCCTCCGACGATGAAAACGGCGAATCGGAAAGCGCCGGTCTGCTTCCGGCAATGAACGAGGGGGATAAATTAAAATACGCTCGAATCTCCGCGACGCAGAAGTTCACTCGTCCGCCCGCGAGATATACCGAGGCTTCGCTTGTGAAAAAACTCGAAGAATTGGGAATCGGTCGTCCTTCGACTTACGCTCCGACAATCAGCACCATTCAGCGACGTGGTTATGTATCCAAAGGAGAAGGAAACGGGAAAGAACGCGATTATTCTTTTTTGAGCGTTGACGCCGAAGGGAATTTGACCAAAGAAATTAAAACGGAAGTTACCGGAAGCGGCAAAGGGAGGCTTGTTCCCGCCGACATAGCTCTTCTTGTAAGCGATTTTCTGCTGAAAGAGTTTCCGAAAATTATGGATTATAAATTTACCGCCCACGTTGAAGAAGAATTGGACGAAATTGCGAACGGGGAAATGAAATGGAACAAAATGCTTGAAGAATTTTACGCTCCTTTTCATAAAAATGTGGAAGATACAATCGAGAATTCCGAGCGGGTCAAAGGAGAAAAAATTCTCGGCAAAGACCCCAAATCAGGCAAGCAGCTTTCTGTAAGAATGGCGCGTTTCGGTCCCGTAGCTCAGCTTTCCAATCCGGATGACCCTGATGAAAAGCCCCAATTTGCCGGATTAAGAGCCGATCAGAGATTGGAGACAATTTCATTTGAGGAAGCTCTCGATCTCTTTAAATTACCGAGGAATCTCGGCGAATTTGAAGGGGAGGAAGTTGTTGCGGCTATTGGGAGATTCGGTCCTTATTTGAGACACAAAGGGAAATTTTATTCTCTCGGAAAAGATTACGATCCTTACACTGTTCAAATTGAAGAGGCTGTTGAAGTTATTGAAGCAAAAAGGAAAGCGGATTCGGAAAAAACCATCAAAGTTTTCCAAGAGGATGAATCGATCAAGGTTCTCAAAGGAAGATGGGGACCTTACTTAAAAGCCGGAAGAATGAATGTAAGAATTCCTAAGGATTACGACGGAGAAAAATTATCCTACGAAGAAGCTTTAAAACTGATTGAAGAAACGAAAAATAAGAAAAACAAAAAGAAGAAAAATTAATTTATTAATAAATACGCGAGAATAAAATGACTAAAGTTATGAATATGTTAATCCTATCTTTTGTTTTTGCGGCGTTTGCCGGAAATATAAACGCGCAGAACCAAGATAAGCAGAAACTATACATGGAATATATGCAGATACAGATGAAACTTCAGCAGCTTCAGAATAAAGCTTTTGAGGACGTCGAATTAGCAAGGATGAGGGATGAGTTTACTTATATGGTAGATTCCGAAATGAGGAAGATTAGTCCCGAAGCAGCAAAATTAGTTGATGAGAAAATTGCAAAGATGGACGCATTTCTGAGCGCACAAAAAGCCGGCGATAAAGCGAAAATGCAGACCGCTTCAAAAGACGCGCAAGCCGCTATAAAGAGTTTGTCTAAATATCAGAAGCAGGTAATGCATAATAAAATAATCGGCGAAAAAGAACAATTGCTGCAGACGGCGATGATGAAAAAATTCGCCGAACTGGATCCGAATTTCGGTAAGCTATTCACCAGAATGCAAGAAATACAATCCCTATTGCAAGGCGGAAAATAAAAGCGGTTTAATTTACCGATGGATATTAAAATTAGAGAATATCATCCGAACGATTTGGAGGATATTTATAATATCTGTTTGCTCACCGGCAAAAGCGGAAATGATGCGAGTGATTTATTCAATTATTCGAGATTATTGGGCGAATATTTCGCGGCGCCTTATGTTACGCATGAGCCTGAATTGTGTTTTGTCGCCGTAGTTAATGATAAGCCGGTAGGATATATTTTGGGAACAATTGATTCGAGTAAATTTTCCGAATGGTGCGAGAACAACTGGTTCCCCGAATTAAGAGAAAAATACGTCTTGGATGACGAATATAAATCCCCTTTCGAAAAAAGAATAGTCGAGCTAATTCATAC
>CAYNUJ010000210.1:0-5003 GCA_964400095.1 uncultured Melioribacteraceae bacterium | reverse complement strand
ACATGGACTAATCAGGAAGATAAATCCGATCAGTGGGAAGACGGTCCTATGACCGGAGTTAGAGAAACCGATGCAGTTGTAACTAAATTTGAATTGCAGCAGAATTATCCTAATCCGTTCAACCCGACAACCGTTATTAGCTTCAGCGTTCCCGCAAAAGGAATTGTTACTTTGAAGGTATATAATGTACTGGGTCAGTTGGTTGCTGATTTAGTTAATCAAGAACTCAAAGCCGGAAGTTACGAAGTTAATTTCGACGGTTTTGCATTGAGTTCAGGCGTTTATCTTTATAAATTATCTACGGGTAATTATGAATCAACTAAAAAGATGATGCTCCTCAAATAAACTATCGATTTAACACAAATTATTATAGCCGGTTCATTATGAACCGGCTTTTTTATTATAATTTTTTAGCTGTTCATATAATGCTTTCGCTTCGGTATATTCAGGATTTATTTCAAGCGCTTTTACGATTATGTCCAAAGCTAATTTGTATTTCTTTTCCATTGTATAAGCTCCGGCAAGATTATAATATACTTGAGCGTCTTTATCGTTCAATTTAATGCTCTCTTCAAAACGCGGAATCGCTTCCTTAATATTTTTATGCGAAAGAGCGATAATCCCCATCCATTTAGTATTGAAAGCGGAAGGTTTGATATCGTACTGCTTTTTAAGATAAATATACGAATCGTTATATTTCCCATGCTGCATAAGCTCATTTGCTAATTGGGTGTAGTAGCCGTAAAGAATGGGATACTGAGTTACTATGAGATCCATATATTCCCAATAATTATCTATATCGTTATTTGCCAGGTATCTTCTCGCCGCCAGCCTGTGAGCTTTTTCCCATGTTATATCATTCCGAAGAAACCTATAAGCAAGAGAGTCGATAAAAGTCGATGGATGAAGAAGCACAGCCCACGATAATTTTTTCCCCGGCGGAGTATATGGAAAATCATTCTTTAGAATTTTAATTCTATAGTACGAAGCTATTGAATCTAAAGGGGAGAATTTGAAATTTCTTATTGTTAATTTATCTTCGAAATCCGGTTTGTACACAAAATGCATCCCTTTGGGTTTTATATCCAATGCGTATAACTTATCGGTAAAAGCTTTCCCGATTATTTGATAGCCTCTTAATTTGGGATGAAGATGATCGGTCATTAAATTATTGCCTGTTATACCATGTTCGCTTTCGGAAGCAAAAATAGAATCAATATTAACAAGCGGAAGTTCATATTCGGAGCAGAGATTCGCAATTATTTCATTAATTTTTTCCGGCGCGCGGAAGCGAAGCATATCCAAATCTTTTGCGTATCTGAATAGAGAATCCGCTTTATTGTAATTTCCATTTGAATATTCCGCAGAAGCGGCATTGAAAACGTCGGACGCCGGCGGAAGCGAATCCGTCCGTTTGGAAATAAAGGGTTTCAAGTCCTTTAAGTTAGAAGCGAGCGTGCCGAAAATAATAGGAACATTTTTTGCCTTCGTCCATTCAATCACGTCGCGCATGTTGCCCTCGAACTGCTCCAAACCGAGATTGAACGTTTCGGAATTCAACGGGATAAATTTTTCCTTCGCCATGCGGGACATCAGCGTGCCTTTATTCTGCTTGGAGTCGGAAAACCATACATAAATTCTTTGTATAATATTTGTTAAAAGTTCAAATGATTTATATTTTTTGAGTGAGAGGACTAAATTGACAAAGGTTCTGCTTCTGCCCAAAGATTCCATAGACCCGGCTCCGAGCGCTCCGTAATATTCATTATGTCCGGTATAAACTAAAATTGCATCCGGTTTTTGTTCCAAAACACCAGGCAGTAAATCTCTGATTGTATAACTATTTACAGCCGTCATCGCGAGATTGACAATTTCAATTTTTGTCTGCGGATAAACTATTTCCAAGCGTCTCCGAATGTATCTTGAAAACGATCCAAGCGGCATAAACGGGTATCCAGCCGCCGAACTGCCGCCGAGAATAAAAATTCTGTATGCGTCTTTTTTCTTTTCTTTATCGAACACATCCTGAATTGTGTATGGAAGGCTCTCAACTATATTGAAATATCTTTTTGCAATATCGGGGTTCAATATATACTGTTCTTTAGTAATGGGAACCCACTGTCTGTTGTCGATTCCGTAGTCGAATATACGCAAGGAAATTTCCAGCAGCGCAAAAAATAAGATTGGTATTAAAACTAAAATTATATTAAACCAAAACGGGGTTTTCTTTTTTATCTGATCGTTCATAAATGTACCAAGAAATTGAAATTCAAAACAGAAAGATAACTCTAATTGAAATTTTGTACTAATGATATCGGCGGTGAATTGACGTATTCGTTGAATAAATTTCAGCCGCTCGAAAGTCGTTGATAATTCAGCGTCATTCCTCTATTTTTGAATCTGTTTATTTCGGAATTTAGGAGAAAGTATTGTATATATTAGGTATTTCGGCGTTTTATCACGATAGCGCGGCATGTTTAACAAAAGACGGCATAATTATAGCCGCGGCGCAGGAAGAGAGATTTACGCGGAAAAAGCACGACCACAGTTTTCCTATTAATGCTTCTAATTTTTGTTTGAATTTTGCCGGAATAGATGTAAGTCAAATAGACTTTGTGGCATTTTACGATAAACCGTTTCTTAAATTCGAACGGCTTCTCGAATCATATCTTAGTTACGCTCCTTCGGGAATTTCTTCTTTTATTAAAGCTATGCCACTTTGGATTAAGCAGAAGTTATGGATGAAAGAGGTGATTAAAAAAGAACTGAATTATGAAGGCAAAGTTTTATTTCCGGAACACCACGAATCACACGCCGCGTCAGCGTTCTTTGCTTCCCCGTTTGAAGAAGCCGCTATTATTACAGCCGATGGGGTGGGAGAATGGACGACTTCATCCTTCGGATACGGTAAGGGGAATAAAATTGAAATTCTCGCGGATATTAAATTTCCGCATTCATTGGGCTTATTGTATTCCGCGTTTACTTATTATACCGGTTTCAAAGTAAATTCCGGCGAATATAAAGTTATGGGACTTGCCCCCTACGGCGAACCGAAATATGCGGATATAATTTTAAACGAATTGATTGATTTAAAAGAAGACGGTTCATTTAAGCTGAACATGAAATATTTCAATTACGTTGCCGGCTTAACGATGACGAATAAGAAATTCGACGAACTGTTCGGAGGTCCGCCGCGCAAGCCGGAAAGCGAATTAACACAGAGGGAAATGGATTTAGCCCGCTCCGTTCAGGACGTAACTGAAGAAATTATGCTGCGTATTGCCCGCCACGTTAAAAAAGAAACTAACGCTGAAAATTTGTGTCTTGCCGGCGGAGTGACGCTTAACTGCGTAGCCAACGGCAAATTATTGTGCGAGAAGATATTTGAGAATATTTGGATTCAGCCCGCCGCAGGAGACGCCGGAGGAGCGCTTGGAGCGGCGCTGTTTGTCTGGTACCGGTATTTGAATAATAAAAGAGTTCACTGTGAGGAAGATGATTTTCAATTCGGCTCTTATCTTGGCCCGGAATATTCGAACGATGAAATAAAGGAATTTTTGGACGAAAATGAGTTCGAATATAAAAAACTTAAAGACGAACAATTAGCCAGAGTAATTGCCGATTTAATCGCTGAGGAAAATATTATTGGCTGGTTCCAAGGCAGAATGGAGTTCGGACCGCGCGCTTTAGGCAACAGATCTATTATAGGCGACGCGCGTTCTCCTAAGATGCAGTCGAAGATGAATTTAAAAATTAAATATCGCGAGAGTTTTCGTCCTTTCGCGCCTTCGGTTCTCGAAGAGAGAGTTTCGGATTATTTCGAGCTTGATCGTCCGAGTCCGTATATGCTTCTGGTATCTGATGTTAAGCGTTCGCGTCAAATAAGAATGAAAGACGAGCAGAAACAGTTATTCGGAATAGAGAAACTGAACGTTCTTCGCTCCGATATTCCCGCGGTAACGCATGTGGATTATTCGGCGAGAATTCAAACTGTAAGCGAAAAAACTAATCCGAAGTATCACCGGCTGATCAGCGAGTTCGACAGAAAACATGGCTGCGGAGTGATTGTGAATACTTCGTTCAACGTTCGCGGCGAACCGATTGTTTGTACGCCCGAAGACGCATATAGATGCTTTATGCGCACTGAAATGGATTACTTGGTTCTAGGAAATCATTTACTCGATAAGAAAGATCAGCGTCCTTTGGAAGACGATATTAATTGGAAAGAAAAATTTGAATTGGATTAATGATGCTTTGGGAAGAGATTAAAAATATTAACAGCAGTAAAGAGGAATTAAAAAAGTTCGGTTTAACTATCGGCGCGGTTTTGCTGCTGATTGGCGGAGCGCTTTTTTATTATGAAAAGAGTAATTACTTTTACTTTTTATCCGCCGCGGCATTCTTCGGGGCTTTCGGTTTGGCTTTCCCGAAAATTCTTCTGCCTTTTCACAAATTTTGGATGGCTTTTGCGGCGGCGCTCGGTTTCGTAATGACGAGAGTAATTTTATCAATTTTATTCTATTTGGTTTTTACTCCGATGAGTTTAATAGCAAAATTAGCGGGCAAGAAATTTTTGGACCAAAAAATCGATAAAAACGTTTCGACATATTGGCATTACAGAGAGAAGAAAGAATATAAAAAGATTGATACCGAACGACAATTTTAAGAATAAAATTAGGGAGAATAAATGAGTAAGTTATCAATAATATCCGAATTGTGGGATTTTTTGAAGGAAAGAAAAAAATGGTGGCTGATGCCTATCATCATTTTTCTCGTATTGCTCGGCGGACTGATAATATTAACGCAAGGCTCGGCTCTGGCTCCCTTTATTTACGCGCTGTTTTAGTTCCGATAACATTCGCGCATCCGCGGCTTAATTTTTTTGCCGCTAATGCGCTAATGAAAAAAAAGATTATCAAAAGTAAGTAAGAAAAAGAAAGGATAATGACGTTTTAATTCTACCGAATTCTGAAAAAATATGAGACAAGAGAAAACAAACATGT
>CAYNUJ010000209.1:0-5004 GCA_964400095.1 uncultured Melioribacteraceae bacterium | reverse complement strand
ATTATCTTATCTAAGTATCATCTTCCCTTTGCGTCTCAGCGTCTTTGCGGTGAAAGAAGAATTGCGCTTACTTTTGAAGTATCATTTTAGCCGCTTTAAATATTCCGCTGCCTCTTACCGTAAGGAAGTAAACTCCGGACGCTAATTTCTCGCCGGAAAAATGGAACCGGTATTCCCCGCTATTCAATTCGCCCCGGAAAATCTCCGACACTTTTTTGCCCAGCGGATTAAACACATCCACCGATATTTTAGCTCTAATTGATAATTTCAGAAATATCTTTGTCGTAGGATTGAAAGGATTCGGATAATTGCCGATCACTATAAATTCATCGGGTAAATTGATTCCTGATTTACCTACCGCTGTCGGAGAGAACGTTATATCAACGCCCTGCAGACTCGGATAAAGATGGCTGACCTCGAATGAGGAACTGATGGCGTCGTCCAATCCAACTATTTGAGCGCGAAGTTTGTAAGAACCGGCTGGAAGATTATCGATTTTGAATTGATAAGATTTTTCGGGGAGCGAATAATAATAAACATTTCCCGTCAGGATGTTTTCGGCATAAATAACAACCTGATTTATTAATGAATCGCCGGCGGTTTTGGGCAGACTGTTGAAAATAACATTTCCTCTTACAGTCCCTCCTCCGTAAGAAGAATCGCGTTCGCAGAAAATGTTTTTACCCGTTACTTCGCCTGCGGCGAGAACGGAATCCGCCTGCTGCCAATAAATTACCGGAGCGTTACCGCTTGAATAATACGCGGGTAAATATAAATTATTGAACGCTTGTATAAAATAGTAGCCGGGCGATTTAATATTTTTAATTGTGAAGGAACCGTCCGGATTAACCATAGCGGAATAAGTTTCCGCGGATAAAGAATCTATCATCAGCGCGTTTCTTTTTGTGGGAGTGTGTTTCCCTTTACGCACAACAACCACCCCGTGACCGACTTTCGCCATAGTTTGATGATCGTAAACATTGCCGCTGATATTAATTCCGGTGTTCATTTCTTTAGACAGAAGAATATTAGCGGTATCGACGGCGTTATTTAAAAGCGTAATTCTCTCGGCTGAAAAAGGAGATTTTGTGTTTCCGAAATATGTATCGTAGTAACCGCTTTTGGACGCTAAAACAGTATATTCCGCCGCGGGAAGGTTAACGGTGTAAAAACCTTCCGAATCGGTATTTATATGCTTTAAAACAAAAGCGCCGTCTAAAATAAAAACCAATTCCGCGTTCGGAATCGGACCGGATTCGTCGCTCACGATTCCTGTAATAGTTCCGGTTTGCTCCGAATCTTCAAAAAACTCAATCTCTAATTTCACCAATTGTCCGACCGCGTTCCCATTGGAAAAAATTAAAAGAGTATCGTGTATTTCAGCCGCCGTAACTTCAAAATACGTTACTAAAATACAATCGAACGAAAGGGAATCGCCGGAATTTACAACCGCCGGAAGAGTTATGTTTTCGTTAAATCGCAGCGCAAACCTTTCCCGGTTGAACTGAAGCGAATCTAATGTAAGACTCTCGTTTGAATTATTTATCAGAGAAAATTTTACAAGCCTCTCAAAAACATCCTTGAATTCCAATTCCGGCGGATAAACCGTAAACGATTGCGCATGCACAATTGAGATTAGGACTATCTTTATCAGAAAGATAAATATATATATTTTTTTCATCCAAATTCTTTACTTATTTATATATTAGTTAATCAAAATTCAGAAAAGTGACAGTTATAGTTTGAATCAAGAATTTAATTACATCAATTTTAACGAAAAAATAATTCATTCGCTAATAATTTCGGCTAAAGAAGGAGATAAACTATCCGTTGAACGCCTCCATTCAATTATTCGTGATGTGGCTCACTCCTATTTTCTTTCAAAATATAAACTGAAAAAAATATACAACCACGACGATATCGACGATTTGACCAACGATGTGTGTATTTCTTTTTATGAAAATTTAAATAGAATCGACAACATCGAAAATTGGCTCAGAAAAGTTCTCTACTTCAAATTTGTCAGTTTCTATAAAAAATCCCGCAGCAGACAAACATTTGAATTGAATACTGCAATTCACAAATCGGTCGATCCCGACGTTTCAATTCCGCTGGACTCAGAAATTGTTCTCACTCAATTGAATCGTCTTTCAGAAGATAAACGGCTCATAATAAGACAAAGATTTTGGGAAGGTCTTAAATTTCAGGAAATTGCGGAAAATATGAATAAATCCGAAGCCGCGGTAAAAAAAATGTTTTATAGAACGTTAGACGAGTTGAAAAATAAATTTTGATTTGTGTCACTTTCTCTGAATTCGGCTTACTAATCTTATGTAACTAATAAGGAATGAAATGGAAAATTTTTACAATTCTATTGATGAAATTCTTGATGAAAATATAATTAACTCCGAAGAATTAAAAAAGCTGAAGTCTGTTTATCCTGATAAAGCGGAATTTATCGACATGATAATTAACCTCGCGGATTATCTTCCGGATAAAACTCATATTCCGTATGAAACATTGTCCGAATATGTTTTTTATATTCATAATCCCGATCCGGAATTCAAACATTTCGATAAACTCCGGTTCAAATTGGAAGCTCATCTATCGGAATGCGCCAAATGCGGGGAAGAATTTAATTTTCTTAAATCGGAATTGAAAGAAACCGCCGAATTCGTGAATATTAAATTTGCTTCAAAATCCGGAACGCGGGACAAAACTAATTTCTTTCTCAGAAGCGCCCCCATGCAATACGCCGCCGCCGCGGTTTTGGTTATTGCCATTATTTATTCGGGACTTTATTCTTTCCTCAACCTCAACGTTCCTCCTTTCAAACAGAGCGTCGGTACGGATATAAACATCGGCATAAGCAGAGGAAGACTAACCGAGGAGTTCCGGAAAAGCGTTTTCGCAATAGAAAACGAAAATTATTTCGATGCAATTATTAATTTAAAGAACGATATCATGAATCACCCTGAAGAGGAAAGCGTTTTTTATTCCGAATATCTGCTCGGGGTTTCCTATCTGCTTACTTCGGAGAAAAGGTTTGCCGGATTATTCATAACCCATAATCGTGCAAAATTGGACAGCGCAATCGTTCATCTAAATTACGCGGCGGATATGATTAAGACTCCGGCGTTTCAGAATATTAAATTAGACGCGCTCTATTACTCGGGCAGAGCTTATTTGCTTAAGGACGATTTAAATAACGGCAGAAAATATCTGCTGAAAGTAATTGACGGCAAGGGAAAATTCGCCGAAAAAGCGAAAGAACTTCTGGCTTCGCTCGAGGGATAGAATGTCCGTTAAATTGACAACAGTTATAATTTTTGTCACACTCGCGGCGGGTTCATTCAATATAAGCCTCGCGCGCCAAGCGGAAGGCAAAAGCGTCGGACTTAAAATTCAAACGCAAAACCTTTCCAAAGCTGACAGTATCTATTATGCTTTTTTGAACTCAACCGATACGCTGTTAACGCAAAAGTTCTCGAAGAAACCGACGAAGCTTGAAGAATCTTTACGCATTTCGTTTAACGCTTACAAAAAAAACGATTTCGATAAAATTTACGTCTCCCTCTCCTCCTTTTTAGCGGATATGCCTGATGATTTTTCATATTTCGAACTTCTCGCAAAGTCCGTTTCCGCCCGGAACGAAGGGGAAATATTTATTAGCAAACTTCCACCGCGGAAGAACCCGAAAAGCGATCTTCTTTTATTCATACTTAATTATGAAGCGAACAAGCTTCCGGCGGCAAAGAAATTATTCGAATCGGGAAATATTTTCGGGAAGGAAAGGGAATTCGTTCAGTACTACGCTTATTATGTTTACCGCGGCTTGGGAGAATATAAAACCGCCGCCGATATCTGTCGAAAATTCATAACTGAGAAATCAAGCGGTTTTGTTTCCGCCAAATTTCAGAATGCTCTGGGCTCTATTTATTATTTATCGGATAAAATAGAACGCGCCAAAGATTTATTTAGCAAAGCAAATGAAACCGCCCTTAAATCGGGAAATAAAATTGAATTTATCAAATCTTTAATTAATCTGGGAATTATTTCCGATGATAACGGAGAGATAAATTCGGCGAGAAAATATTTTAAACGGGCTGTTAGAATTTCGGGTGAAATTCATAACTCTTATCTTTCAGCTTTAAGTTATTCCGAATTGGGAACAAGTTTTACGTTCACCGGCGAAATAATAAGCGCGCGGGAAAACTACATACGAGGTTATGAGTTATTCGAGAAATTAAACGCCTTAACGCGTCTTTCTCTTTTGGCTAATAATATCGGCAATCTTTTCGTTAACGCCGGCAATTATATGGCGGCAAAGGAATATTACGAAGACGGACTTAATTTTGCCGGAGACAACAAACGTGCGGTGGCTCTTAATTACGTCGGTCTCGGAGATATTTTTTCGAATTTGTCCAATTATTCCGAAGCGGTTAAATATTACCGTACCGCCGATTCGATCTCAGCTTCAATCGGAGAATTGACGATTTCCTCTAAAGCAAAAGAAGGCGTCGGACTTTTAAATTTCAATATCGGGAACTACGGCAAAGCTCTCTCCTTCCTCGACAGCGCGATCGCAATATCGATGAGAGGAGACGATATTTATTCCCGGCTGCAAATTCTGCGCGAAAAATCCGTCGCGCTTTCTAAATTAGGAAAATTTGATGAAGCAAAGTCAATTCTGAAAACCGTTATATCCGAAACCGAAAAGACCGGAGACATTCTTCTGAATATAAATTCCTTACTCGATTTGGCTGAATTGGATTTACTTCAAAATAACCTGCGGAAGAGTCTTCAATCGGTAAAAAAAATCGAGCCGATAATAATGCGATACGATTTGAAACATGACTTATCGAGGTTAAATAATATTTACGCCGCTATTTATTTGAAAAAAAACAACAGCGCGCTCGCGCAAAAATATCTGCTTAAATCAATTTCATTTTCGCGGGAAATTTATGACCATAATAGTCTGGCTTCGCTCTATTATCAATTGGC
>CAYNUJ010000208.1:0-5054 GCA_964400095.1 uncultured Melioribacteraceae bacterium | reverse complement strand
CGTTATAGAATTATTATTAAATGTTGCAGAATTTTGCGTCATGGGGAATTGGAAATAATTTGCAAACTATGAATTTATAACATAATCGCAATTCAATTAAAATCATGTAACTTTTCCCGACAATTTTCGTCAAAATGTTGGTTTAATTTTTCGGTTAAATAACAAAAAAGGATTTAGAAAAATGCGAAATATTAAAAGTATTAAATTTTTCTCAAAGCGGTATATTATTACTCTTTTACTCTGCTTAATTTTAAATCTTTCTTCCGTTTACGGTCAAAGCGGCGTCAATTCTCACATTCGCTCCGATACCGGACAAATTGAGAATATCATCAAAGCAAAACAAAAGAAGCTTAATATTGCTTCCGTTTCGGTGGCGATAATCCACAAAAACAATATTATTTTCAACAAAGCTTTCGGCGCCGCCGATATGGAAAATAATATAAACGCAACGACAGAATCTGTTTACCCGATCGCTTCAATTACAAAGGTATTCGCTGCTGTAATGATGATGCAGCTTATTGAAGAAGGGGAAATAAATCCGGACGATTATTTAAGCAAGTATATTCCCTCCTATCATCCGAAATCGGAATTTGAACCGCATCCGGGAACAACATTAAGACAATTGGCTTCGCACACGTCGGGTCTGCCGAGGGACGCCGGAGTGAATTTTAAAATGAATTTTTCGATGGCAAATTGGATAATGAGCAGAGGCAGAGTTCCGATTGAATGGTACGTATCCAAAGATGAATTGATTAGCGCCATACCTGAAATTGAATTGGAATACAGACCTTCCGCGGGAAAACATTATTCCAATTTAGGATTTCAACTGCTCGGTATTGCATTGGACAAAGCTGGAGAAGGATACATCGATTTTATTACGCAAAATATATTCGAACCGATGAATTTAAAAAGTATGACATTCGACCCGAAAACAATTCCGGCGAACTATAGAACAACCGGATATGTATTCCTTTCGCCTGAATCGGGAATGCTGAAAGCGCCCGATTGGGAATTGGGCAGCGCGATCTACAGCGGGGGTATTTATTCAACAGCCTCGGATTTAGCCAAATTTTTAACCGTCTGGTTCGATATTAATAAGAAAAAAAGCGGCAACTTGCTCTCCGAAGAAAATCTCGAACTTATGTCACCCGGCGCTTCTCAAGGAGACGCATACTTGGGCTGGGGCAAAGGCTGGATAGACGGACACAGCATTTTATCCCATTCCGGCGGACATATAGGTTTCATTGCAAACGCAACAGTTATACCCGACCTGAATATCGGCGCGGTTGTTCTCTGCAATACGTACAATCCCCTTTTGTTTAACGACCCCGCATACGAAATAAATGAAAGTATTATTAAGGAATTATTCAAAGAGATTGACAAAAAACCGGAAGCCGCAAGCGATGGCGATTCGCAAAAAATTGATTTGACAGTTTACGAAGGCTTGTACAAAGTTTCGGGTGGTAATGATAAAATTAAAATAATTGCAAGAGACGATAAATTGGATTTTACGGTAATTCAAAAAAAGAAGACGAGATTAATATTCTACCCGTTGAACAAAAAGCGGTTTTATTTGGAAACCGACCCGGCAAAAAGTCCGATTCTCGAATTTAATTTTAATAAAGCCGGAGAAATTAAAAATCTGAATTTCGGAATGTTCAGATTTAACAGAGCAGCGTTTTTAAAAATCCGGGGAAATCCTGCCAGGGGATAACAATTACTTGACAAATATTTATAATTCCATAGATTGCACTGTGAAAAATCTAGATCAAAAACAAAAGGATATCCAATGGACAAATGTGCGTTAATAACCGGCGCTTCTTCGGGAATAGGATATGAAATAAGCAAAATTTTTGCCCGCAACGGATTCAGCTTAATTCTCGTGGCAAGGAATCAGGTTAAATTAACAGATTTAGCCGAGGAATTAAAAAAAGATTACGGAATAAACTGCAGAGTAATTGTAAAAGATTTGACGCATCCTAACGCGGCGCGGGAGATTTACGAGGAACTGGGCGATTCTTTTAAACTCGACGTACTCGTTAACAACGCTGGTGTGGGGGTCAACGGCGAATTCAAGGAAATTCCATGGAAAATACAGCATGAATTAATCGCTCTGAACGTTACATCGCTGACTTATTTGTGCAAATTATTCGGGACCAATATGGTCAAAAGAAAATCCGGTAAGATATTAAATGTCGCTTCAACCGCCGGATTTCAAGCGGGACCATATATGAGCACATATTATGCTTCCAAAGCGTATGTGATACTGCTCTCGGAAGGATTAAATGCTGAGTTGAGAAAAAGCGGAGTAACGGTAACCGCGCTTTGCCCCGGACCGACGAAAACCGATTTTTTTAACCGCGCGGATATGAACGGCACTAAACTCGCCGCAAGTCTTTGGGAGATGAGCGCTGAAAATGTCGCTCAAGCGGGATTCGACGGATTAATGAAAGGCAAAGCAATTATTATTCCGGGATTGATGAATAAACTTCTGAATCTCTCAATTAGATTTTCCCCGAGAGCTGTGACTACCTTAATAACGGAAAAACTTAATAAGAAGTGACGGACTGCCGCATCATAATTCCCACATATCCCGCGCGTGCTTATCGGCATGATAAGAACTCCGGACGAGAGGAGCGGATTCGACAGCCATAAAACCCATCTTCATACCTTCATCCCTGAAAAGTCTGAATTCCTCTAAAGTTACATATCTATCCACGGGCAGATGATTTTTTGTAGGCTGTAAATATTGTCCGATTGTCATTATGTCGCATTGAGCGGTTCGCAAATCATGCATCAATGCGAGCGCCTCGTTATTTTCTTCGCCAATCCCAACCATAATTCCGCTTTTAGTCCTCAATCCTTTTTCCTTGAACCAGGAAATCAAATCGAGACTGCGTTCATATTTTGCCTGCGGACGAACTGCATGGTAGAGTCTTTTTACCGTTTCAAGATTATGATTTAAAATATCGGGAGGATTTTCCATAATTATCTCGAACGCATTTTCTTCCCCTTTGAAATCCGGTATTAAAATTTCAACCGTGCAATGCGGTACTCTCTGTTTTATTAATTTTACTGTTTCGGAAAATATTTTCGCTCCGCCGTCCTTCAGTTCATCTCTGTTAACCGAGGTTATTACCACATGTCTCAATCCAAGCTGTTCAACGGACTCCGCGACTCTTCTCGGCTCGTCTAAATCCAATTCCGTTGGAAGACCCAATTTAACGTTGCAGAATCCGCAGCTCCGTGTGCATACATCCCCCAAAATCATAAAAGTTGCTGTTTTATTACTCCAGCATTCGGCTAAATTCGGGCATCGGGCTTCCTCGCAAACCGTATTTAATTCGGAAGCGCGCATTAAGTCCAGCACTTTTTTATAATTTTCTCCCGTAGGCAGTTTCACTTTCAGCCATTCCGGTCTTTTGCCGAGATCGCCTATTTTCTTTTCCGCTTCCGCTGCGAAATATTTCTGATGCAGATTGATTTTTTCCATTTTCATCTTCCGGTTCAATGAACCTGATTATATTCCGTTTACGTCAAAATTTTCAAGATTATCTTTAATAGCTTTTAGGAATCTGCCTCCCAGCATTCCGTCCACAAGCCGGTGATCGTGACTGAGCGTTACAAACATCATCGGTTTAACCGCAATAGTATCCATGCCGTTTACTTCAATTACAACCGGTTTCTTAACAACTGTCCCCACACCGAGTATCGCCACTTCCGGCTGATTAATAATCGGCGTACCGAAAAGTGTGCCGAATACTCCGTAATTCGTAATCGAAAATGTCCCGTCAACAACGTCGTCGGGTTTTAATCCTTTACTCCGCGCTTTAGCGCCAAGTTCGGCAATCGATATGGAAAGTCCTTTAACGTTTTTTTCGTCCGCATTTTTAATATTAGGAACTATCAAACCGTTCGGCTCAACCGCGACGGCAATGCCGAGGTTCACATATTTTTTAACTCTAATTTTATCTCCGTCAATTTGAGCGTTCACTAACGGAAACCGCTTTAAAGCGTTTACAACCACCGACGCTATAAACGGCATGTACGTCATCTTAATTCCAGTTTCCCTGAAAAATTTATCTTTGTTTTCCCGGATGTAATTATAAATTACCGTCATATCCACTTCCATCACTCCGGTAACATGCACGGAAGTATCTCTACTGTTTATCATGTGTTCCATAATGCGTTTGCGGATATTATCCATCTGAATTATATCCTCGCGTTCGGAATGAACAATATTTTTTTCGCCCAAACCGTCAACCGGAGACTCGTCCGCAGCGGTCGCGGACTTTTCCGTCTTTACCGAAACGCCGCCGGATTTCCGGTTATTCAAATAATTGAGAACGTCTTTTTTGGTCACTCTTCCTTTTATTCCGGATCCGCTTATCGACTCAAGTTCGTCGAACGAAATATTTTCCTTACGCGCTATATTGAGCACAAGCGGAGAGAAAAATTTATCCGAAGTTTCGCTGCCCGAAATAATAGTTTTTTGAACCGGCGGAACTGCGGGCGCTTCGCCGGATTGCTCTTCGGGACTTTGTTTAAGAGGTTTAATTGTTCCGCCTTTAGAAGTAACTCGAGCTACAATTGTTTCCACTTCAACGGTTTCGTTCTCTCCGACCAATATTTCCGCCAATATACCTTTTACCGGCGAAGGAACTTCCGTATCGACTTTATCGGTAGTTATCTCAAAAAGGGTTTCGTCTTTATTTACTTCTTCGCCTATCTTTTTATGCCATTTGACAATTGTTCCTTCCATTACAGATTCGCCCATTTTGGGCATTGGAATATCGACCAGATCGCCGCCGACTTGCGTTGTAGAAGGCATCTGTTCGGTTTCGCTTTCGGAAGCGCTTTTTTCGGTCTCAATAACCGCCACAACAGTATCGACATCAACGGTTTCCTGCTCAAAAACTTTTATTTCCTTAACAACGCCGCTTTCGGGAGAAGGCACTTCCGTATCGACTTTGTCGGTGCTTATCTCGAAGAGAATTTCATCTCTATCAATTTTATCCCCAACTTTTTTATTCCTTTTGATAATCGTTCCTTCC
>CAYNUJ010000207.1:2257-5068 GCA_964400095.1 uncultured Melioribacteraceae bacterium | reverse complement strand
TCTCCTATTTTTTCTTTAGCGGCTTTTAAAATAAAATTTTTCAACATAACAAAATTTATTCCACGATAAGGAGGCGATGTTTTATCTTTTCTGTAAATAAAATTAGATCTTGTTCTTTTAGCGTAATAGTGATACATTTTTTGAGTAAGAATATAATGCTTTGCGTTTGCGTTGTAAACGTTTACAGTAAAATTATACAGTTCATCGTCGGTAAGTTTATTAATTTCTTCAAAAACCAAATGACTGCTTTTAATTTTATCTAATAAGCTATTGCAGGTTTTTACAATATAATCCAGTTCTTTAATTCCTTTCGTATCAAATTGTGAGTAATTCGAGATAAAAGGAAATATTAATAACAGTATTAAATAATTCAACTTTTTCATTTTTCACTTGTTATTAAATTAAATGTATTAACCTAAATTATAGCCGTCTCAAATTAAATAATCTCTATATTTTTTCCAATCTTCGCGAACTTTGAGGTTTAATCTTTTTAGAATGCTGATTTAACAAATTTACGCTGAAAAGGAAATTACTAATAGATTCTTCGCTGCACTCCGTTTCGCTCAGAATGACCGTACTCTACTTGCAACAAATTCCATCCGCGTCTGTCCGCTTCATGCGAGAAAATCCGCTAAATCCGTGTCATCCGCGTCCCGTCGCTTCATTTCTCATTGTCGCCTTGTCTCAAAGTTTTTTCCTTCAAGGGGTTAGATTCTTCGCTTCACTTCGTTTCGTTCAGAATGACCGTACTCTACTTGCAACAAATTCCATCCGCGTCTGTCCGCTTCATGCGAGAAAATCCGCTAAATCCGTGTCATCCGCGTCCCGTCGCCTCATTTCTCATTGTCGCCTTGTCTCAAAGTCATTTTCCTCAATGTAGTTAGATTCTTCGCTTCACTTCGTGCCGCTCAGAATGACAAGCCAAGACTTAGTATTTCTTCCTCCCCTTCCACAAAGCTTTCAGCCTCTCTTTCAAACTCTTCTCTATTCCGTTATCGGTTGGGTGATAATACTGCGCGGACTGCATTTCGTCGGGGAAATAGTTTTCGAGTATAAAATTATTCTCCCCTTCGTGAGCGTATTTGTAGCCTTTGTGGTAGCCAAGTTCTTTCATTAAGTTAGTGGGAGCGTTGCGAAGTTTAAACGGAACGGGATAGAGGGGTTTATCTTTAACGTCTCGGTAGGCAGCCTTTACAGCCATATACGAAGCGTTGCTTTTAGGAGCCGAAGCGAGATAAGTAACGCATTGCGCAAGAATGATTCGCGCTTCCGGCATTCCGATTTTATGCACCGCGCTGAAAGCCGCTTCCGCCAGCACCAGCCCGTTGGGCGCCGCGTTGCCTATATCTTCCGAAGCAAGCACAACCAGTCGGCGCGCTATAAAAAGCGGATCTTCTCCTCCTTCCAACATACGCGCCATCCAATATAACGCCGCGTCGGGGTCGCTGCCCCGTATGCTTTTAATGAAAGCCGAAATTATGTTGTAATGCTCCTCGCCGCTTTTATCGTATAAAATATTTTTTCGCTGAACGATATTTTCAATTACTTCTTTAGTAATTTTAATTTCATCTTTACTTACTAAGGAAATAGAAGCGTTCTCGAGAATGCTCAAAAGAATGCGGGCGTCTCCCCCGCTGATGTAAATAAGAAAATCCTTATCAAGTTCCGCTATATTCAAAGAACTCAAAAATTCATCGCGCGAAAGAGCGTTATCGATTATGCTTTCCAAATCTTTCTTGGTTAGCTCATTCAAGACATAAGTCCTTGCGCGGGAACGGAGCGCCGGAATGACTTCGAAAGAGGGATTTTCGGTTGTTGCGCCTATCAAAATTATCTCGCCCGATTCCACCGACGAAAGAAGCGCGTCCTGCTGAGCTTTATTGAAACGGTGAATTTCATCTATAAACAAAACGGTTCTTTTATGATAAAGCAGATTGTTTTTTGCGCGTTTGATGATTTCCCTGACATCTTTTACTCCCGAAGAAACTGCATTGATCCGGTGAAATTCGGAATTTGTAGTTTCGGAAATTATTATCGCAAGAGTAGTTTTTCCCGTTCCGGGCGGACCCCAAAGAATGAATGAATTCAAATTATCCGATTCAATCATTTGGCGCAAAGGTTTTCCATTTCCCACGAGATGGCTCTGCCCTTGAAATTCATCGAGTGTTTTCGGGCGTATTCTTTCGGCTAACGGTATTTGAGGAATATCTATCATCTAATAAATTGTATCCTCTTCAATTGAATAGACCTGCTCGTTCGGTTTTTTCATATAATATTTTTCGCGGGCGAGTTTTTCTATTTTATAATCGCTCGTATTCAAAGAGTCAATTTCCTTTTTCATCCGCTCTATCTTTTTTCCCGTTTCTGTTATCTCACGGTTCAGTTCGCCGATATCCTCTTTTAGTCCGAGATATTTTATTACGCCGTAAGAATTGAATAAAATATAAAGAGCCAAAAGAATCAAAACAAAAATCACCAGCAGATTAAAATAATTTCTCTCTTTCTTTTTAGCCATCAAAGAGCCGTTTCAAGAATTTTCTTAACTAATTCCGCGTAACTTATTCCTTCCGCCTCCGCCATTTTAGGTAAGAGTGAATGGGAAGTCATTCCCGGAAGAGTGTTCACTTCCAAACAGTAATACTCCATTTTATCGTTCAGTCTCAAATCAACTCTGCCGTATCCCGAACAGCCGAGTGAGCGGTAGGCAAGCAGCGACTGTCGGCGGATATGTTCAGAGACAGAGGCGGGCAAATCCGCGGGAACAATGTAATCGCACATTCCGTCCGAGTATTTACACTCAAAATCATACAA
>CAYNUJ010000207.1:0-2157 GCA_964400095.1 uncultured Melioribacteraceae bacterium | reverse complement strand
GCTATATTGCTTTTAACTAATTTTAGGTCGTTATCGGCGGAGCTAATCGAAAACCATTCGGGCGTAATTACATTATAATGCCGGAACATGACTTTGGACATCGATTTATCCATCGCCAGAGCGCTCGCTAAGGCTCCGGAACCGGTATATTTTATTCCTTTGAGTTCGAATAACGATTGAATCAATCCATCCTCTCCGAATTGTCCGTGAAGAGCCAAAAGCGCCGTATCAACATCGTCGAACAAACCGGACTGAACGCACTCGATGTATTTTTCCTTATTCAAATCAATTGTTTTACCGTTAAAATAATCGGTTTCGTCGGAATATTGCCCGGCGCCGAGCGCGGGATCAATAATTTTGTATTTCATTCCAAGTTCATTCAAAGCATTCAGCATAGCTTTACCGGAAAGAAGGGAAATCTCCCTCTCGGCGGAAATACCGCCGGCAATTAAAGCAACTTTCATCTAATCTCCCAACCGGATAAACCGGCACAAAAAAAAATCTAAGTTAATAATCCAATCTATTTCTTTTATCTATTTTCAATCCGTAAACGGAAAAAGCAATATCGTACAATTGACGCAGCTTTGTATGCGGAAGCGATTTTTCCCGTCCGATACTTCTGGCAATTGTAAGCGTTTTTGCGGCATGCTCAAGTTTTTCCGTTTTGTAGTACGCGCCGTCAATCGTTTTACCGAATGTAATCGCTCCGTGATTTTCCAGCAGCATCGCCCACGCAAAATCAATATACGGCTTCATTGAATCGGGCAATTCGTCCGTGGAAGGAGTTCCGTATTTACAGATCGGCACTTTCCCAAGCGAAAGAATAACTTCGGGAAAAACCGGACGGTCAATTCTTTCCCCAACGGCGGCAAACGCTGTTGCGTAAGGCGGATGCGTATGCACTACCCCGTTTATCTCTTTTCTATTGTTATAAACAAATAAATGAATTTTTACTTCCGTAGATATTTTCCCTTCGCCGGAAATTATATTTTCATTTAAATCGATTTCTAGGATGTCCTCCCGTTTAACATCGCCTTTGCAAACGCCGGATCGCGTGATCAACACGGTATTATCGGGAGTTCTAAGAGAAAGATTGCCATCGTAAGCGGCTACAAATCCTTTTTCGTAAACTTTATGACAATAATTTATTAATTTGTCAATTAGCTGCATCTTTGTTCAACATTTCCATAATTTTGATATTATTTAACCCGTCCAATCCGGTTATTTCCGGAATTTCATTTTTCCGCATCGATTTTTGAAATTCTTTAAACCGAATTAAAAGCATATTAGCACGGCGGCGGAATGTTTTACGCGCTTCTCCGTCCAAATCAATTGTCAATTTCGCGTGTACATTTTTGGACGCGATGATTCTATCGATTGTTATGTATCCGCTATGACCCAAAATATAAATCTGATTTACAGCTTTCTTTGCGTTGAAGGAAACATTCATTATACCGTAACTCAAGTTTTCAAATTTCAATATCCCGCATGCAAAATCTTCAACATCGCTTCGATAAATAACGTTATCTTTAAAACCTTTCGCGTCAATAATTTCCCCGTTCAGATATCGAAGCAGATCAATCATATGCGTTCCGACATCCATCAAAGGACCCCCGCCGGATTCCGAAACGAAACGGAAATTTGAATCGGGAGGATAATCAATATTGAAAGAAGCTTCCACGGAAATAATTTTACCGAGCATACCTTTGTCAATTAGCTCCTTCGCTTTTCTTAAAAGAGGGTGAAAACGGTGAACGTAATTTACGCTTAAGTAAACTCCGTTTTCAGTCGCCGCGGCGTACATTTCTTCGGCTTGACGGGAATTTAGCGCCAGAGGTTTTTCGCATAAAATATGTTTATGCTTTTTTGCCGCTTCAATTACCTGCCGGTAATGATTATGATTGGCGCTGCCGATATATAACGCGTCGAAATCGGATTTTAAAAATTTTTCATAATCGGAGAAATGGTTGTCGATACTGAATTTATTGGCTAATCCGCGGGAGCGGGATTCGTCCGATGAATAAACCGAAGTAACCGTGCTTTTTTTAAGCTGAGTTAAAACCGGCAAAACTGCATTTTCAGAAAATCTTCCGCAGCCGGCAACTCCCCACTTAATTTTATTTCGTCTTCCAATAAAAAGTTTTCCTTTCCCCATTC
>CAYNUJ010000206.1:0-5098 GCA_964400095.1 uncultured Melioribacteraceae bacterium | reverse complement strand
ATACGAAAAGGGCGAATTAGAGTTTGAAAGTCCATTAAATTAATTGCAATTGTTCTTCTTTACTTGTATTAGAATTGAAAAATAGGTAAATTATACCCGGTTTAAACAGAGAATTACGAGGGAAGAATGAAAGTCAAAAATATGTTGGCGCTCCTCATTTTTCCGATGTGCCTGTCAGTTGCGCAGTCGAATTTTTCGATTGACAATTACGCTCAATTTTTGAGCGCGCATGCAAATCTATCGGCGAATGAATTATTGGAAATGTATCCCGCCGGTATATTTAAAAAAGAAATAGCCCCCGGGCAGACATTTTTGTATCAGGATTCGATTTCCGCTAAGTTTGAATTGACCGAATATGAAAAGCAGCTCTTAAACAAACACGGATTTATGGTTTCCGAGCGGATTAACGGCAAATCTTTCGTTTCGTTGATTGAAGATATTTACCATAAAGACCTTCCTCTTTTTATCAGTTCCGACGCAATTCTTTACGCGGTTCATAATTCCTATGATAGAATTTTAATGGTTATGGAGAAAAGTTTCCTGTATCCAAAATTAAAAGAATTGCTCGAGGCGATGAATTCCGCTCAGCAAATATTGTACAATAAATATTCTGCAATGCCCGCCGCCGCCAATCTGCTCCACGACGCCGACGTTTACATCAACGTTGCGAGGCGGTTAATCAAGCCGAATTCAAAAGCATATTACGATGAGAACAACTCTCTGATAGATAAAATAATCAGTTATGCCAACGAATATCAGCCGAGAACGATCGATATTTTCGGAGCGTCTAAAAGATTGATAGATTTCAGCCAATTTAAACCGCGGGGACATTACGAAGACGATACTCTTTTAAGAAAATATTTTAAAGCTATGATGTGGCTCGGACGCACAGAACTTTACCTTCTTAATCCGAACGCTCTCGATACCGTTCAAATAAAAACGCTTAAACGCCAGTCAGCCGATTCGTTCTTAATTAATGAATTAATTGAACTTAGCGGTAAAAAGAATGACTACAATGAAATGGAAGAGGTTCTAAAAATTTTTATAGGTTCGCAGGATAACGTAACCTGCGAAGATTTAAACTTTTTAAAAAATGCCGTTGGAATAACTTCTCCGGAAGAACTGCTCATCGATTCGGTTTATTTTGAGTTTGCGGATTCGCTTAAAAAGCAGAGTTTTGCCTATCAGAAAATTCTTTCGCAAATCCTGATGTCCAATCCGATGTCAAAAGATTCGATTCGTCCGGCGTCTGCCTTTATGCTTTTCGGGCAGAGGTTTATTATCGATTCTTACGTAACCGGCAGCGTGGTTTTCGATAGGATCGAATGGAACGGAATAAAAATTAGAAGAATGCTTCCGAAAACGTTGGACATTCTTTTTGCTCTCGGCAACAGCGCCGCGGCGCAGCTCCTTAAACCGGAGCTTGAACAATATCATTACGGAAGTAACTTAGCCGCGCTGAGGTATTTGGTTGATAATTATGATAATGATTATTGGAGCGGTTCAATTTATCTCGGATGGCTTAATTTAATCCGCTCGCTCAATCCCCCGACAGAAAGGGAATATCTGCCTGAATTTATGCAGACCGCAGCTTGGCAGCAGAAAAATATGAATACTCAATTAACCTCGTGGACGGAACTTAGGCATGATAATCTCCTTTACGGAAAGCAATCTTACACAGGCGGTTTCATATGTTCGTTCCCTTATTTTTATGTTGAACCGGTTCCGGAATTTTTCGACGCGTTGAAAAAATACTCGCTGAACGCGAAGGAAAAGTTAAGTTCGCTGGATTTAAGCGGGGGAATTTCATTATCTACGGTCGTTGAATATTTTGATAATGTAAGTCAATTTGCCGATACAATGTACTCGGTTGCAAAAAAGGAACTGAACAATGAAAAGCTGAACGAATCCGAACAAGCATTTTTGAATCGTTTTCTATTTTTGTATAGTTCCGGAGGATGCGCGCCGACGGAGGAAATTGACGGGTGGTATTCAAAGCTCTTTTACGGATTCGGTTCTTACGTTAAAACCGGGGATTTGAATGATACCGATTATCTGGTTGCCGATTACCATACTTCGCCTATGGATGAAGCCGGTATACCGATCGGCTGGGTTGCACACGCAGGAACGGGACCGGTTAATTTGGAGGTAGTAAACGCGGCTACTCCGGACGGCAATTATGTATCATTCGCGGGACCGGCATATTCATATTTTGAATACACAACGGTAAATTTTAAACGGCTTACGGATACCGAATGGAAAGACCAATATCTCGAATTAGCCGAACGCCCCGATTGGGTTAATATTTATTTAGCCGATAAAAATGGCGAATCGAGAGGAGGAGGCGGAAGCCTTTTGACGAAAATTGAAGGTGAGAAAGAGAATTTGCAGCCCGCGGATTATCTAACCGCGGTTAATTATCCGAATCCCTTTAATCCGTCAACTATTATCAAGTTTACTATTCCAAGTTCTTTATCGGGTTCTCAAGTCACTCTAAAAATATTTAACGGATTGGGAGAATTAGTTGAAGAGTTATTAAATAAAGAATTACCAAGCGGGAATTATCTAATTAAATGGGACGGAACCCGAGGTCATAACAAGGATGTTGCAAGCGGCGTTTATTTTTACAGAATTACTGCGGGAAAGACCGCTTTTACCGGTAAAATGAATCTCATTAAATAATTTATGAGAGTCCGGTTTTTCAAATAGTTGTTAAAGAAACTATTTTTGCACAATTGAAAGTTTTGTTATGACTCAAGTTAAACAAAAAAATATATTTTTATTCTCCGATATAATTGCGGCGGTAATTATTGCGCTGCTTGTAATAGAGCATCAATTAAGCTGGCACTTCGTTTTAGCTCTTACTATTCCCGTCATGTTATCATTTGTCCTCTTCGAAAGGAGAGATTATATCTATTTCTTGCTTATTTACCTCTCAGCAGATCTGATTACCGCTTATTTAAATAACGGACTCAATCTACGTACATTTACGTATATTATTTTTAGATTGATCATTTTAATTATTGCCGCCGAAGCGATATTTTGGTACAGGAAGAAAAATCGGCAGGTAAAAGAAAATTTGATAACATCCGAACTCAAATTTTTGAATCTGCTCAACTATACATATGATTGGGAATATTATATTACACGTTCGGGGAAATTGGAATATTCTTCTCCTTCATGTGAAATCATAACTCAATATTCTCCCGATGAATTTATTGAAAATCCTAATTTATTATTAAGTATCGTTCATCCCGATGATCAAGAAAAAGTAAAAGAGCATTACCTTGCCGAAAAAATGGGTAAAAATCCCGATCCTATAGAATTTAAAGTGCTCAAAAAAAATGGAGACTTCCGTATTATTCGTCACACGTGCAATCCCGTATTTAACGATGAAAATAAATTTTTAGGAACCCGCGTAACTAACAGAAACTCAACGGACAGATGGAAAGCTGAGACCGTTCTTAAAGAAAACGAAGCAAAATACAGGTACATTTTCGAAAATTTAGTCGATGTCTATTATAGGGTAAGTTTGGACGGAACAATCGAGATGCTGAGTCCGTCGGTTAAAAATATTTCAGGTTATTCAGCCGATGAGTTAATAGGAACCAATGCAGTGTTTCTTTATAATGACTCGCATGTTAGAGATCAATTTATTGAAATGATAAAATCCAAAGGTAAATTGACCAATTACGAAATGGAATTTAAAGATAAAAATGGCGAAGTAAGAATGCTCTCCTTTAACAGCAAATTAGTTTATGACGATAATAACAAACCGATATCTATCGAGGGAATATTTAGGGATGTGACTTCGGAGTATGAAGTTAAAAAGGAACTTGAGAGAGAAAGGAATAAGTTCAAATCGTTATTCGAGACTAATTTAGCTGCGGTATTTATTACCGATATTGAAGGCGGCATAATTGAATGCAACCCTTCCGCGGCTAAAATTTTCGGATTTGAAAATACCGGAGAATTAAAAAAATATAATGTGCGTAAAATGTATTTATATCCCGAGGACAGAATACATTATATTAATAGACTGAAAAAGGAAAAAGCGCTATTCGGGTATGAATACCCACTGAAGCGGACCGACGGGACGATTTTCTGGGTGTTGGAAAATTCGAGATTGCTCGAGAATAATCGAATCATCGGAACGATGATTGATATTACAGAATTAAAAAATGTCGAAAAGCAATTGAGGGATTCCGAAAAAAGCCTCATAGAATCTAACGCCGCAAAAGATAGATTTTTCTCCATTATCGCTCACGATGTCCGTTCCCCGTTTACTTCTCTTCTCGGATTGGCGCAGATGGTTCGCGAGGATTGGGAGGAAATGTCGGAAGAGGATAAACTTTCCGCTATCATTCATTTGGATAATGTGTCGAAAAAGATTTTCAAACTACTCGAAGGTTTGCTCGAATGGTCGAGAATTCAAACAAACAGAATTGAGTTCGAACCGGACGAATTTATTTTGAAAGATTTGATTGAGAGTGTAATCCATTTATACTTTGATAAAGTCAAGGAAAAAAATATTCAGCTGGATGTGATAATTGAGAGTCAAATAAAAGTTTTCACAGATGAGAATTTGCTCTGCACGGTAATCAGAAATTTATTAACGAACGCTCTAAAATTTACTCCTGTAAACGGAAAAATTTTCGTTTCCGCTTCGCAGAGCGATGGATTTACGGAAATATCGGTTGCCGATTCCGGCATCGGGATAGATAAAGATACGTTGAGCAAACTTTTTAGGATAGACGAGAAAATAACTACTCTGGGTACCGAAGGAGAAACCGGCACCGGAATGGGACTTGTATTGTGCTCCGAGTTAGTAAAAAAAATGGGCGGCAAAATCTGGGTCGAAAGTGAATTATCCAAAGGTTCAAAATTCTATTTCACTATCCCGACTCAAATTGATAAATAGCGATAAAGATTTCGACCCCGGTGAAACAACCGGAGCCGAAATTGATATATGAGTTCACTCTTAAAAGCGGTAGTCGATAATTGCCGCTGCATTTTCTGATAAGAACCAGCCTATCAAGTTCTCCCTCACAATGGCGCAAAAGGAAAATTGTGAAATATTAGCGCTGTAAACCGCAAA
>CAYNUJ010000205.1:1362-5130 GCA_964400095.1 uncultured Melioribacteraceae bacterium | reverse complement strand
CCTTGTTGAATTTTGACGCCAGAGCTATATTTGCTCTAACTAAATTCCGCGCCATCGGGGATGAGGCAAATCTCTCGTCTCCTTCATACTGCCTGCTTAAATCCACGGAAGTTTTGACAACTCCTCTTGCTTTCTTATTAAAATAGAGCGTTGCTATCATTATTAATCCGGCTAAAATGAGAATCCACGGATCGGTGTGTATTTTCCCCTTCAAGGCTTCCATCAGAACATTTTCCCGATTGGGAACGCCTTCGGTTAATTGATATGAATTTAATCCGGCTAACGGAACTCCAATAAAATTAACAAGATCGTTAGCGGCAAACGCAAGCGCGAGAGCAAACGTACCGATAAGAACTATTATCCGTAGAATGTTAATTTTCATTATATACAATAGCTGAAAAAGGATAGACCAGCCGACAATAGAAAAAAGAACGATAACGCCAACATTGTTCATTATCCACGACTTTAGATCATCGCTCATAAAAGCCGCGCCTTTCGCACCTTTAATCACAATAAAAAATGTTACAACCGTCATAGAAACACCGCCGAATAATCCTCCGTAGCGCGAAAGTTTCTTTTTGTAATCAAAAGTAAACACAAGCCTTGCAATAAATTGAGCAACCGCGCCTACGGTAAACGCAACAACAATAGACAAAAGAATACCGCTTATAATTGCTATCGCCTTGCTTGTATTTATGTAATCGACCATTTGACCCAAATTGCCCGAACTGTTGAATATTTTGATTAAACTGACGGCAATGGCCGCCCCGAGAAGGTCGAATACTATCGATACGGTTGTTGATGTGGGAAGTCCTATCGTATTAAAGAAATCAAGTAGAATAAGATCGGAAAACATAACCGCAAGGAATATCGTCATCAGTTCGGGAAAGTAAAAATGCTGGGGATTGAATATCCCCTTTCGCGCCACTTCCATCATTCCGCTGGAAAATAAAGTCCCGGCAATAATTCCAACGCTTGCAACAAGTAGAATTACATGGCGCGGAGCCACTCTTGAACCAATGGCGGAATTTAGAAAATTTACCGCGTCGTTTCCAACGCCTACTATTAAATCGGATGCGGCCAGAATGAAAAGAATAATCAGAACAAAAAGATATATTTCCATCTTCCCCTGTAAGATTAATAAAAATTGGTTATGTAAAGTTAGAAAAGAAATAATCTGGATGAAAATGGATTTTCAGAAAATCTTTTCTCTCGAAAAATTATCCTAAAATTAATAATTAGGGACTAATTCCACTCACTTTAATTGGTGTTAATGGAATAAATCCCCGATTCAAATAAATTTTATTTATTCAGCAGATTTCCTCGTGGAAAATTTGAACGGCGCGTAAATAGGGCAGAAATTTATAGTTGCCGTTAGAATAGGAATTATTCCAATTAGTCCCCACCAAGATTCGTAATAATATCCTAAAGCAAGAATAACAACGCCCAGAATATAACGTATAATTTTATCTGCGCTTCCGATATTTTTGTTCATAACTGTTTCCTCATTGTTTTGTTGTTGTTAAGTTTGATGCGAATATCATTAAAACGATTCAGTATCTAGTTAAACTCTTTCTCGAACTTTTTTTCAATTGGACGATACGCGAACAGCAATATAAACAATAAAAAGTAAATTAATAAAAACATATTTTGAGCGGATAAATTATATAGAATGATTATAACGAGACCGCACGCGGTTAAAAGCGTTAAACGAAAGATAGAGAGCTTTTTAAAAACAGCGAGTTTCGAAGAGTCGTCAAGCGCCGATAAGCGCAACTTCGATTCAACAATTTTTAATAACGCGAGCGCGGTGGAAGTTAGAATAATTACCGAAAGATTCATAGCCGAACGGGATATTTCGACTTCAAATTTATAACCGTTTCGCGTCAAAAAATAAACCGTAATTCCGACAAATAACTGAAATGAAATGATTCCGATAAAATAATTATCCAATGACTGAAGCAGTTTTTCCTTATCCATCTCAATCAATATCGTTTAAATAAAACTTCCCGTTAATTTCAGCCATATCAAAAATAATATCCAGCGATTTTCCTTTACTCCGGAATGTAACTTTAATTCTTGTTAGTCCTTTCTCCTTTTCCGAAGAAACGATGGTGTGGCTATCGGAGATTTTCAAGTATTGCGAAATTCTTCTCAGAATTTTTTTTGCCGATCTTAATTGTTTTTTATCTTTAATATCTACCGGCAGATAAACAAATTTATCATCCTTTTTTACCTTCAGGCAGATTAATGAAACGGCGTCGGCGCTTTTTCCCGCTGAAACCAAATCGAAAATCTTAGTTAAAGTTTTATCCGGCGCTGGCAATTTTTCTTGAGCTGAATAAGAGAACAAAAAGCCGAAAGATATTAATGTAAAGATTAAAAGTGATTTTTTCATAATTCATTCCGGTTTAGTATCTGAAATGTTTTATCTGTTCGCCTTTTTCTCCTATTTCCGTCATTGCTTCAATACCTATTTGGAGATGCAGGTCAACATATTTTTGTGTGATCATTTTATCGCTTTTCTCGGTTTTAATTCCTTCGGGAATCATCGGCAGGTCGGAAACTAGCAGCAGCGCGCCTCTTGCAATTTGATTGGCGTAACCAACAATGAAAACAGTCGCTGTTTCCATATCAATCCCTATCGCTCTTATCTTTCTTAAATATGCTTTGAATTCATTATCCCACTCCCAGAGCCTTCTGTTAGTTGTATAAATAACGCCGGTTCTGTACTCATGATCGTGAGCAATTATTTTATCGGAAACGAATTTATGAACCTTAAAAGAAGGCAGGGCGGGAACTTCAGGGGGAAAATAATCCTTGCTGGTTCCCTCGCCTCTTATGGCTGCTGTGGGAAGGATAAAATGTCCTAATTCGGTTGACTGCTTCAGTCCGCCGCATTTACCGAGAAAAAGCACTCCTTTCGGAGCGCGCGCACTCAGCAAATCCATTACTGTCGCCGCGTTGGGAGAACCCATCCCGAAATTGATTATTGATAATCCCGACGAATTTGTAGCCGTCTGCATCGGTTTTCCGTCTCCCGTAATATCGCAATTGAATTGGTCGGCGAATTTTTTAACATAATTCGGGAAATTTGTAAGGAGTAGATAATCTCCAAGGTCGTCTATTTTAGTTCCGGTATATCGAGGAAGCCAGTTTTTTGCTATTTCCAGCTTCATCGGTAAGCTATCCTTTTTCTGCATTATTCATCCATTTCTTTTCGATAAAAATAATGATTTCGGAGAACAAATACCCGACGGCAAAACCAATTAAAGCTCCGGCTATTATATCCGAAGGGTAATGCACACCCACATAAGAACGGCTGAAGGCTACAACTGCAGCAACCGAATAAAGAACGGCGCGGAATTTGGGAAACAATCTTGAAAAATATGCCGCGATAGCAAAATTATTCACCGCGTGAGAGGAAGGGAAGGAATACGAGCCTGAACAAAAAACAAGCAAATTTACGTTGGGCAAAACATTACACGGTCTGATACGCTCAAAGAGATTTTTCAATAAATGACTGCTGAACTGATCGGATGCAGCAATTAAAATTAACGCCCCCACAGCCGCAATCTTTCCCTTGTTCCCGCCTTTTACAAAAACTATCAGCCAAAGAATAATGTAAGCGATGAACCAATGTTTAACGTCGGTAATGAAAGGAAAAAATTTATCGAACAGCGGATTTGAAAGCGTATGATTTATAAAATAAAATATTGCCCTGTCGATACCGTAAAAAAATTCAATCATTTAATTCTTTTGTTTGTT
>CAYNUJ010000205.1:0-1262 GCA_964400095.1 uncultured Melioribacteraceae bacterium | reverse complement strand
AGCGACGTATGAATCTGCTCTTCAGTAATTACCAGAGGAGGGGCAAAACGGATAATATGCCGGTGCGTCGGTTTTGCGAGCAATCCGTTTTCCGCCATTTTCAGACATACATCCCAAGCTTCTTTGCCGTTGGCGGGTTTAATAACAATAGCGTTCAACAAACCTTTGCCTCTAACCAATTCAATCATCGGATGCTGAAAATCATTTAATTCCGCCCGGAAAATTTCGCCGAGCTTTTCAGCGTTCTCGGCGAGATGTTCATCGCGGATAACTTCAAGAGCCGCTACGGCAACCCGGCTGGCAAGTGGGTTCCCGCCGAATGTTGAACCGTGTTCGCCCGGTTTTATAACAAGCATTATCTCGTCGTCGGCTAACACGGCGGATACCGGCATTACTCCGCCCGACAAAGCTTTGCCTAAAATTAATATATCCGGACGAACCCCTTCATGATCGCAGGCGAGAAGTTTTCCCGTTCTTGCAATACCCGTCTGGACCTCGTCGGCAATGAATAAAACATTTTTTGATTTACACAAGTCATAAGCTTTTTTAAGATATCCGTCATCGGGAACATAAACTCCAGCTTCGCCTTGAATAGGCTCGACTAAAAACCCAACCGCGTTAGGGTCTTCCAGAGCTTTCTCCAGCGCCGGCAAATCGTTATAAGGAACAACTTCAAATCCCGGCGTGTAAGGTCCGAATCCCTTGTAAGAATCGGGATCCGTGGACATAGAAATAATGGTTATCGTTCTGCCGTGAAAGTTGCCTTCGCAGACAATAATTTTAGCTTTATTTTCAGGAACTCCTTTTACATCGTATCCCCAGCGGCGCGCTAATTTAAGCGCGGTTTCGTCGCCTTCGGCTCCCGAGTTCATCGGCAGCGCTTTATCGTAGCCAAAATATTCAGTTATAAATTTCTCATAGGGTCCTAATTGATCGTTATAAAAAGCGCGAGAAGTGAGCGTTAAAACCTCCGCCTGTTCTTTCATTGCGCTTATAATTTTCGGATGGCAGTGACCTTGGTTTACAGCCGAGTATGCCGAAAGAAAATCGAAGTATCTCTTTCCTTCAACATCCCACACAAAAGGACCTTCCCCGCGCGATAAAACAACCGGCATAGGATGGTAATTATGCGCTCCGAATTTACTTTCCAATTCAATAAAATCTTGTGAATTCATGCGTATCTCCGTATAAATTTTCTTTAAAATACTCCGCCAATCTAATAATTAAACATTTTACTTCCGAATGAATTCAAAAATATTTTG
>CAYNUJ010000204.1:0-5222 GCA_964400095.1 uncultured Melioribacteraceae bacterium | reverse complement strand
TATCTATTTAAAAATGCAGAATCTTGAGGAAATTTCAAAATGCAAATAATAATGAAATTCTCCGAATTTGGTTTACTAAACCGTTCTAAACCCGCGGAGAGTTTAATTTTCAATAACTAAAAACTATATTTCAATCTAACCTGAACTCTGTTGTTGTCTTTATACGTTCCGAAGAAAGAATCTAATTCGCCGCCGAGCAAATCGACGCTTGTTCTCAATTGAACGCCGTCGGTAATAGATACGTCAATGCCGGGTTGAATATACCAATCTTTGGTTAAAATATTCCAAACGTAATTGACGTAAAGCTTTGAATAATCGTCGAAATTAAAATCGAGTTTTCCCATAATCGTTTTTCTGAATATGTGGTTGAGATCGGTGATTTGATAAACAGTATTTCTATCGGGAGTTTGTATTTCCTGCACCCATTCCACAAGCACAAAAATATCGTTATCCGCAATTATATTTTGGAAAGTGTAATCCGCTCCCAATACGTATTGAAAATAGGGATCATCCGCGAATGGGTCTTTGCCTTCCCAGTCTTCCGTAATGTAATACGCCGCTTCGCCTCTAATATTCACGTTGCCGAAAATTGTGGCGAAATCCGCCCCTATAGATTTCCTGCGGCGATATACGGGCTGCGCGGTTATTTCAATTTCGCTTAAGTCTGACGATAATTGTGCCTGAGTATAAAGCGCAGGCAGATCGTCATATCCGTCGAACCAGCTTACCGAAAAATCCCAGCCGCCGAGAGAACCGGCTAATTTTAAAGCGTACTGCATGTTCGAAAAGATTTCGTCCGGCTTTACGGATTCGGTCAAATTGAATTTGGCGCTTATCCTTTCATTGCCGGCAAAGGGATAAAACGGGTTTTTAATTTCCGCCGGGAACCACCTCGAATTTGTCGTCGGCAGTAAACTCTCCGTAATTGTCGGAAGAACCACGCCGGTGATTGTCCAATCTTCTATGTAATAATCCGCCCTTACGGAAATTGCTCCAATTTTTTCGTCTTGAATATCCAAAATATCGGTGAAATCCCATGAACTTAAATTATCGGTGGGATTAAATCCGTCGGCGCGTCCCCAACTGTAAATTTGTTTTCCTAATTTTATATCGAGGTCGTCGAACAAAAGATTGATGTAAACTTCATCGATATAAATCCAGTCGCGGTTTGGGTCCGCTTGATCTTCGCGGAATTCCACAGAAGAAAAAATATTCGCGTAATCGTTCACCTGATGGAAAAGTTCGAGCTGTAATATTCCCTGATTCCTGCCGTTAATTTGATCTTTGTTGAGATTCTTTAAATAAGTAATGTTATCATATTCCACAAAGCCGGTAATTTCCACCTGCGCGATAATATTTGACGCGAAGCCAAGCGCGAATAAAAGAAGCGGTAATAATAGCCGAATCTCTCTCATACTATTTTCCCTTCTTCAAATATCGCCGGGTAAATATTTTATCCTTTATACCCGTATTCAACTTATAATCTGTTATATCGAGCACCGTTTTGGTTCCTTTTAAAACGTTTTGCATTTCAATGCGGAAAGTCCGCCATTTATCCGCGCCTTCAATTTTTCTTATGCCGCCGCCGATAAGTTCTTTCGAATAGGCGCCGTCTTTATTGAAAAATTTAACTTTAACCATTTGATAATGATCTTTTGTTATCCACAGTATTCTTTTGGAGTATCCGGTTTTATCCGATACGCTCTCTTTCGGCAGGGCTTCAATCTTCCATGCTTCCCCGCCGTCTCTGGTTTCGCTCCCGAGCAGTTTATATGTATGGTCTTCGAGGTCTTCCGGTTCAAGGTCTTCGTAAGTGAAATCGGAACCCATAAAGCGGTCTGTTTTACTGCCGCCCGATATTCGTCTCACTTTTCGCAATGCGGGAAGATAAAGCCAATTATCGTCGTCGCGACCTTTGTTTTCAATTTGCAGCAGACCTGTGCCTTTTACGTCGGCGGGGCTGAGAAAGCGGATAAGCGATTTACGCAAACCGTTTTTATCTGTTTTCGTCATCTGAGTCACTTTGCGCACGCGTTCCTTTCCGGAGGAATTAATCAGAAGCATTTTCAAATCCGCCCGGCTGTCGCCGCTATGGTCTTCTTCTTTATATTTATTCATTATCTCCATCGCGGTCTGCGCAGAAGATACGTTTGGACTCGCCAAAAGCGAACCGAAAAGGATAAGAATAAAAAGATATTTCGAATTATTGTTCATTTTAAATTCTCCGTGATATTATTTTTCAATTTTCTTCAATAAAAGCGGAATTAAAACAATCGCGAAAATCGCGCTTAAAATCATATTAACCGCCACAAGCCAGCCGATGTGAATAACGGGCCAAAAACTGGAGAACAAAAGAATAAGGAACGCGAAGGCGACGGCTAAGGAATTAAAAATTATAGCTTTCCCGGAAGTTTTGAACGTTGTTTGCAGCGCGGCGTCTGTTGATAATCCGCTTTTCTTCAGAACGGAAAACCTGGATAAAATATGTACGCTATAATCCACGCCTATTCCGAGTACAATGCTAGCAATTAACGCCGTTCCGGCGTCGAGATGAACTCCGAATAAACTCATCATTGCGAAAGCGATGATAACTGTTAAAATGATCGGCAATAGTCCGATAGCGCTGTATTTAACCGATCTGAATATTGCGATTAAAAGAAGAAATACAATGCCGAAAGCCACGCCAAGACTTTTAAGCTGGCTGGGAATTATCAGATCGTCGGCTACAACGCAAAGGCTCGCGCATCCGGCAAAGGAAACGGTTGCAATTCCGGCAAAATTTTCACTTGCAAATTTTCGGGCTATATTTTCAATCTTTCTAATCTTAGGCGTATCGTCCGTACGAATTTGGATAACAATATTAGCTTTCGAATAATCGAAGTCGGTCATCTTACCCAAATATTCCCCTCCGGCGTTTTCGTAAAGAAGAAGGTACTGCCCGATCAATTCTTCGCCGTCTATTTCAACCGAATCGGTTTCCACGGAGCCGTTTTCGTTATCAAACGTTTCCCAAATTGTTTCTTTCTCGGGGGGAATTCTATTATACTGTTCGTCGCCGCTGTTCATTACATAATTAATCCGCTTTATATAGTCGGCTAAAGACGTGCTGTATCCGACAAGCCGATGCGATTCCAAAGTATCCTGAAGAGCGGCGATTTTTGCGAGCAGTTCGGGTTCTTTAATGCCGTTTTCCTTGCCGGTGTTTATCACAATATTCATTACTTCGGTCCCGCCGAATTTGGAGTTCAGCATTTCGCTGGCTTTGTATATTTCGCTGCCGCTCTTAAAATTTCCCACCATCGTGCTGCCGACTTCTATTTGCGAAATAGCGATAATACTAATTGCGATAAGAATAACGACCGAACTGAAAACCGGAGTTTTTTTCCTTTGAATAAAACTCCCGAATGCAGCCAATTTTTCGGATAAATAATTTTGCGATGCGGCTCTTAATTTATTTTTCATTTTGTCTTCATTAATCAAAATTAAAAATGAAGGAATAAATGTAAGAGAAAAGATCATCGCGGTAAAAACTCCGAAGGATGTGAAAAGTCCGAAATCCCTAATCGATTGAATACCGGAAGTCGCTAAAGACGCGAATCCCGCCATAGTAGTGAGCGAGGTGAAAATAACCGGTCTGGCGAGCATTCTCATCGTTTCCATTACAGCTTTCTTTTTGTCTTTCAGTTCGTAGAGAAGCTGCTGGAATTCTGCGAACAGATGTATTCCGTCGGCTATTCCTATTGCTATCAGCATTACCGGCATAGCTGAAACTACTATCGTTATCGGTCTGCCCAAAATCGCCATCAGCCCGAGTGTCCACGTCAGCGAAGCAAGCACAACGCATAAAGGAATGACAACGCCGTACCAGTTTCTGAACGTATAAAACAAAATAATAACGACAACGAGAATTACAAGCGGAGTTAAAAACGCGAGGTCGCTGCTCATATATTCGGAAGTGTAAACGTTTACCATCGGAACGCCCGCGAGGTGAATATCTTCCGGTCCGCGGTACGGTTTCACCAATTCTTTTAATTTGGAAAATAATACGGCGGATATTTCGGGGTAGTCGTCGTAAAAGAACGACATTTCGATTAAAATCAAAGAGCCGGTTCCGTCGGCGGAAACGAGTCCGTTTACAAACATATCGTTGCCGAATATTTCGGATTTCAACTTGTTTAATTCCGAATCCCCGCTTGGAATGTTCTTCATGGGCGAGGATATATTCAATCCCCAATCCGTGCTCGTTATATTATCTACGTCGGCAAGACTGATAATATCGCTTATAGGCGAGAATTTGAATTTTAATATTCCGAGAAAATCCTTAAACTCTGCGGATACGTTTTCATTGTTCTTCGTATCCAAAATCAAATTTGAAAGCAGTCCTTTATCGGCGGCGGTAATACCGTCTTTCAATATTTCATCAACTTGAATTTTAACATTCCCGCTTAACTGTTCGGCAAACTCTTCGAGCCGTCTTATATCGCTTTCTTCAACTATCGTTATCTTCCCTATCTCTTCCGAAAGCGCCTTTATCTTTTTTAACGATCTCGGATTAAAAATTCCGTCGTCGGAAATAACGCCGACCAGAATCATTTCCCGGCTGTTAAAATTTTTCTTTATTTCGTTATCGAGTTTAATTGCCGGGTGGTCGGAGGGCATTACGGTAAAAATAGAATTGTTTAACTCCAATTTGGTAAACGCCTTATATCCGAAGAAAACCGAAAGCAAAATGATTAATGTAATAATTAGTTTAGGGTATTTAAGTAAAAAATTGAATATTTTCATTTTATCCGCCTAATTAAATAGTGTGTCGGTTTTTAGATGTCGTGTAAAAGTTCTCTTGCTTTGGTTATTTTTCTTTTATCCAAATGATCGGATACCGGAAGTTTCAGAACCATTCTCAGATGCTTAGCCGCTTCGCGCTCATCGTCCATAACCAAGTATGTCAAGCCAAGTTCGTAATGATGCATAATAGCGCCCGGTTTTAACTCAATGGCTTTATTCAACATTTTTATCGCGCTTTCATTTGTTCCCGGGGGAAGTTCTCCAAAGAATGTTTCGGCAAAAAGTTTAAGTATCCAGTTTAAATTAGCCACCTCGCGGTAATAAATACCTAAAACCAAATAGGATTGATCGAACTGAGGATTGAGCCGAATCGCTTTCTTGATATTCCTTTCCACCATCTGCGAAAATTTCACCTTATCTTTACCCCCCTTAAATAA
>CAYNUJ010000203.1:0-5255 GCA_964400095.1 uncultured Melioribacteraceae bacterium | reverse complement strand
AATAAAAGAATTTATAGACCAGATAATTATTAAAACAAAGCCGATGTTAAAAAGCGGACAAAAAATTACGACGGATAAAGTAGTAAGTACAAAGTTATTTACGGATAGAAAGATTTTGGAAAAGATAATATCAAACTTAATAACGAATGCAATAAAATACAGCGGCGAAAATACGGAAATAAAAATAGAGACGGCGAGATTGAAAGATACATTGAAAATTAAAGTTAAAGATGAGGGAATAGGAATAGATAAAAAGACGCTCGAATTTATATTCAATCCGTTTTACCGCGCCGAAAGCGTTGTACATATACAAGGAACGGGATTAGGATTAAATATAGTAAAGAGTTTTGTGGAAGTATTAGGAGGAGAAATATTTGTTGAAAGCGAACCGGGAAAGGGAACTGTATTTGAAGTTCAAATTCGTACAAATTTAAATTTAGCGAACATATAAGCGCGAAAACGAAAAATAAATAATTACTAATTTGATTAGTGGAAATAGGGAAAGGAAAATAATAAAAATAAAACAAAAAACGTAAAATGGAAAAAAAGAAAATACTTCTAATTGAAGATGATAACGATTTAGTAATAAACATAAGAAGCATCTTGAAAGAAGAAAATTACGACGTTAAAATAGAAATAGACGGCGAATCAGGTATAAAAAGCGCAAAGCAGTGGCAGCCGGATCTAATATTATGCGATATAAGCATCCCCAAAAAAGACGGGTATGAAGTATTGGAAGTATTATCAAAAAATAAGACAACGAGGAGAATACCCTTTATATTTTTAACCGCAAAAGTTGAGACTGAAAATTTCCGGAAAGGGATGCAGCTAGGCGCCGACGATTATATATTCAAACCATTTGATATTGACGATCTATTGAATTCAATAAACATTAGAATAGAAAGAGCCGCCGGAAAATTAAAAGATGAAGCCACGGAAGAAAACAAAGGAAACAAAAAAAATAAAAAATACGGGATTAACGATAGAATATTAATAAATTTTGGCAATGAGATGCGGTTTTGTTCGGTGAAAGAGATAAAAATAATTAAATCGGAAAATCCGTATATCAGATTGAAGTTTATAAACGGGAAAAGCACGCTGCAGAGACAGACATTAGGAGAATGGATTTTAAAATTACCGGAAATGTATTTTATACAGATCAATAAATCGATAATAATAAATACGGAATACGTGTTAAAGATTGAAAAGATCAGTAAAACTTCTTATTTAATAAAACTAAGAGATGAAAATGAAACGTTTATAGTAAGCAGAAGATACAGTAAGAATTTAGTAGCGCTCTTACCATAGAAAAATACTTCATTAATTAAAATTAACCGCTTACCGGCAATGACAAACCGCATAAAACAAAGATGAAGGAAATTACAAAAATTATTCCGATAATTAAAACGGAAAAACTTTATTGAGATATAAGATATGTTTAATATTCTAGTAATAGAAGATGATTCGGAGTTGCGAACAAACATTTATGACTTATTTTTGAGCGAAGGTTACAATGTTAAATGCGCCGAAGACGGATTGAGCGGAATACAGCAAATAAGGGAAAAAGCCCCGGATTTAGTGTTATGCGATTTAATGATGCCAAATGTAGATGGATATACAGTATTGGAGGAAATTAAAAAGCAGCCTAAGACGGTGGAAATTCCCTTGATATTTTTAACCGCAAAAACCGAACAGAAATATTTTAGAAAGGGGATGCGATTAGGAGCCGATGATTATATTCTTAAACCTTTTGATTTAGATGATTTATTAGAATCTGTTAGGAAAAGGATTGAAAAGAGGGAATATGAGAAACAAAAAATAAGTAAGGCACAGGAGCAGATAGCGGCTAAAATATCGCATGAATTAAGAACCCCGTTAGTTTCAATATTGGGATATGCGAATTTGGCACAGGAAGAAGATGATACTGAAGAAATAAGAAAAATGCTGAAAATTGTAGAGAAAACAGCAAAGAATTTACACGGCAAAATCGAAAAATTTATTTTATATAAAGATTTGGTTTTACGCGGGAGTAATGATACGGGAAGCGCGGAAAATAATTATACGGAAATAAATGAAAAATTATTATATAGTTTTTTATCTAAAATTGATAATAAATTTAAACCGATTCAAAGGACAAAGTTTAATTTAGAAAATAAAACATTGAGAATTAATAAATTTTATTTGGAAAAGTTAATACAGGAAATAATAGAAAACGGGTTAAGATATTCTGATACTGAACAGGAAGTATTTGTAAATGGTTATTTAAGCGGAGAATATTACTGTATTGATGTGATTGATAAAGGAGAATGTATTTCGGATGAAAAAATAAACTCATTATCTAACTTAAAAAGACTTTCAGAAAATCAGTATAAAGAAGAAGGCATAGGATTAGGCTTGCCAATCGCAGTAAAAATAATTGAATTGTTCGACGGCGCTTTAGAATTTGATAAGACAAACAATTGCAACACAATAAGAATATCAATACCGATAAAATAAAAGTGAACCGAGAAGATAAAGGACGAATTTTTCAAGTAATTTTATTTCAGAACCCAAGCATTGTTTTTCCGTCTAGTCCGGAAATATCTTGACTTAATAATAGGAGGTAATACACAAATAAGAGAAGCCTTTGCATAACCTCCAGAGAATTAAAGTTAAGTCTTTGCGAGGAGCTTTTTTCCGAAGCAATCTCCCAAAATGTGGGAGATTGCCACACTCCGATAAAGGACATCGGAGTTCGCAATGACGACAAAACGATGTTATGCAAAGCCTCCAAAGATATTATTTCAAAAGACAAATTTGGGATTAAGAAATATCCGATATACCGCAAAAGTGTAAAATAGTACCGCATATCTTAAAATACTTGCCGAAAAAAACAAATTCAGATAATAAAAAGAAAATCTCCGATAATAAGAGAGTAAGAGAAATTATATAACTTTAGAACGAACTATATAAAGATAGGAGAAATATAATGAGTCGCTTTAATAATATAAGCTTAAAATCGAAGATGACAATATTATTTTTATTGATAGGAATAATTCCAGTAGTATCTGTCTTGACAATTACTTATAAAAATTCTAAGAGTAACTACGAAGAATTAGCCTTTACTGAATTAAGCGCGATTGTCTCGTTAAAAAAGATAAACATAGAAAAATATTTTGAAGATAGATTTAAATTACTGGATGATGTGAAGATGAATTTGAGATTCACACAAGGGATACCCTTATTCAGTAAAGCTTATAATAAAGGAATAGTAAGCGATGAATATCAAAAACTTGTAAATAAAAGGGAGAAGGGTTTTGAGATATTTATGAAGAATTTCGGATTTGAAGACGTATATTTAATAAACTCAGAAGGTCGAGTTGTATATACAGTTATGAAAAAAAACGATTTCGGAATAAATCTAAACGATCAATCATGGAGAAATAGCGGGCTAGGAAAAGTATATTCAAAATTGAGGAATGAAAACGCATTCATAGATTTTACGTGGTATAAACCGACAAATGAAGCAGCGTCGTTTATAGGAACATCTATACATAATAAAGAAGGACAATACATAGGCGGAGCGGTATTTAAGATATCGTTAAAAGATATAAATAAAATTATACAAGCGAGCACCGGATTAAGGGAAACGGAAGAAACTTATTTAGTGGGCTTAGATAAAAGAATGCGATCGGATATATATTCGGACCCGAATCATTCGGTAAAAGCATCATTCGAAGGAACCATAGATAAAAACGGGATAGATACGAAAGCCAGCGAAGCAGCCTTGGCAGAACGTTCCGGGCAAGATTTTATGTTAGACTACAAAGGTGACGAGGTGTTATCGGTTTATTCGCCCGTAAATTTACCAAACGGAGTAAAATGGGCAATAATAGGACAAATTAGCAAGGAAGAAGCATTAGAAGCGGCATCATCAACACTAATTCTTTCCATAATTATGTTAGCTATATTTGCCGGATTAATTACCTTAATCGGGATAATGTTTTCAAAATCGATTTCAAAGAGAATTTACGTAATATTGGAAAGAATGAAGAGCCTTTCCAATGTTTGTATAAGTAATCTTGCCAAAGGAAGCGAACAATTAGCTAATGGAGATTTAAATGTAAATATTATGATGGGAACGGAGCCGCTAGAAATAGATTCAGCAGATGAGATCGGACAAATAGCGGAAAATATGAATAAGATAATTTCGGACATAAAAGGAACGGGAATTTCCGTAGATAGATCGGTTAATGTAATAAAGGATATGGTCGGCGAAATACATTCGATAGTTGAAAAAACTATAGACGGAGAATTAGATAAAAAGGGTGAAGAGGAACGTTTTAGAGGGAGTTTTAAAGAATTGATAAAAGGGTTGAACAATACTTTAGAAGCTTTTATAAAACCGATTGATGAACAGGGCAAAGTATTAGGTAAATTGGCTTCGGGAGATTTAACAGCTCGAATGGAAGGGGAATATAAAGGCGATTTTTTAAAGATAAAGGAAAGTGTAAACAGTTTAGCGAAATCATTTAACAATGCGCTCACGGATGTAAAAGACGCAGTGGAGGCTACGGCAAGCGCGAGCACGCAAATATCGTCAAGCGCTGAAGAAATGGCAGCCGGGACGCAGGAACAGAGCAGCCAAATATCAGAAATAGCAAGCGCGATTGAAGAAATGACGAGAACTATCATGGAAACATCTTCTCATGCCGTATCGGCAGCCGAACAATCCCAATATGCAGGAGAAACGGCGCAGAAAGGAGGGGACAAAATTGTTGATACAGTAGAAGGAATGAGGAGAATATCGGAAGTTGTAATGGAGGCGGCTGAAACAATTAAGAAACTTGGATTAAGCAGCGAGAAAATAGGAGCGATTATTGAGGTTATAAACGATATAGCCGATCAAACAAATTTACTCGCGCTCAACGCGGCAATTGAAGCGGCAAGAGCAGGCGAACACGGCAGAGGATTTGCGGTTGTAGCAGACGAAGTAAGGAAATTAGCCGAACGCACAACAAACGCAACAAGCGAAATAGGAGATATGATAGGAGAAATACAGAAAGATACGAATGAAGCGGTTAGCGCAATGGAGTTAGGAACAGAAGAAGTTAATAACGGTATTAGGCTCTCGGATGAATCGGGCAATGCGTTAAAAGAGATAATAGAGAATACCGATAAAGTTCTTGACAAAATAAATCAAGTTGCCGCCGCCAGCGAGGAAGAATCGTCAACAGCCGAACAGATAAGCAGAAGCGTTGAAGGAATAAACAGCG
>CAYNUJ010000202.1:0-5282 GCA_964400095.1 uncultured Melioribacteraceae bacterium | reverse complement strand
GCGGAAATATTTAATAATAATACGATAATTATCAAAAGTAAAGTCGTCATATAAACCATCGGTAAAGCGGCTTCTACATTCGGACTCTGGAAACCGACATCGTAAATGTGAAATCCGAGATGCATAAATTTTCTATCCAAATGAAGCAGCGGGAAATGCCAATCCAATGGCAGATTAGGCGCAAGTTTAACAACGCCCGTAATCATAAGCGGGGCAACCTCGCCGGCGCCCCTTGCCATTGCAAGTATAACTCCGGTAAGTATTCCCGGAGTAGCGGCAGGCAGAATTACTTTTTTAATCATCTGCCATTTAGTACTGCCGAGCGCTAAAGCCGATTCTCTAATTCCTCTCGGAATTGACGCCAGAGCTTCCTCGGTGGAAACAATCACTACAGGAACAGTAAGCAGAGCTAACGTTAGCGACGCCCATAATATTCCTCCCGTTCCCCATGTTGGCGCTGGTAATTTTTCCGGATAAAATAATTGGTCTATCGTTCCGCCCACAAAATAAATGAAAAATCCCAAACCGAATACGCCGAAAACAATTGACGGCACCCCGGCAAGATTGTTTACAGCGATACGCACTATTCTTACGAACATTCCCTGCTTTGCATATTCTCTTAAATATAACGCGGTAATTACTCCGAAAGGAACCGCTGCGAGACTCATTAGAATTACAAGCAGAACCGTGCCGAAAATCGCTGGGAATACTCCTCCTTCGGTATTAGATTCCCGTGGTTCGTCCGTAAGAAATTCATATATTTTCTCAACTGCAAAAAAAGTTTTTCCGAAAAATCCCATTTCATTCGGATAATATATTTTTATTATTTTATTAAACGGAATTTCTTTACTCCCGCCGTCGGCGGTTCTCATAACCAATTGATATTGAAACGCTTCCGTTCTTAACGAATCCACTTTCCGTTCGATTGTATTATACCGCTCACGGTGCGAAGCAATTTGCAAATTCAATTCGTCAATCTCTTTTTCGGAGTCTGCAATTCCCTTATATTGAATATTTTTTATCTTCGATTGCAGCCGTTCTATATCGTAATTCACGTCGCCTATTTCGTCCCTATCCAATTTTCTTATTTTTCCACGAAGCGAATTAACTGTCTTCAATTTATCCGAAAGAAAATCGTCGATTTCTTCGCTTCTTAAATCAACCGCAGAACCGTTCTTTTTAATTCCCGATATATAACCGTGAAAATCTCCGTATTCGGTCCTTTCGAGAACTGCGGCTTTCTGCGGATAAATAATCGAATCTATACTCCCTCCGTCAAACCACCTGAAATCGAGTCCGTAAATATCCCGGTTGCCTATCTTTACCTTGTAACGTAGAAGTCCGCTTTCTTTAAGACTGTCAGGAAGATTAATTTTTGGAATTTCTTCAACGACTTTAACTTCACCGAGAAAAGTTTTGCCGTCGTTCGTACGAATTTCGGCAATATCGGAAGGATAATAATAATCGGCTGATTTAGCGAGTATTAAAAATAATAAACCCGCGATCATCGCGATTGTCATAGCCAATCCGAATCCGGTAAACCAAATAAATATATCTCCGGTTCTGTAAAATTCTCTTAATTTTTTCATAAAATTAAATATGCATATATTTTTTTCTTAATCTTTGTCTTACAATTTCAGCGACAGTATTGACAATAAAAGTAAGAATAAACAATAAAGCGGCGGAAATAAAAAGTACTCTGTAAAGAGTGCCGTGATAAGGAGCTTCGGGAATTTCCACGGCAATATTAGCCGATAGAGTTCTCATTCCGTTGAAAGGACTCAAACTCATAATCGGGGTGTTTCCCGTAGCCATAAGCACAATCATTGTTTCCCCTATCGCTCTGCCGAATCCAATCATAATCGCGGAAAATATTCCCGGACTTGCCGTCGGCAGTACAACTCTAACCGCGGTCTGCCATTTTGAAGCGCCGAGAGCTAAAGAAGCTGAAGATAGATGTTGAGGAACGCCGGAAAGAGAATCTTCGGCAATTGTAAAAATGATTGGTATAACGGCAAAACCCATTGCGAAACCCACAACAATGCTGTTTCGCTGATCGTAATTTGTATTAAAATATTCGCCTAACCAGTGTCTGTAATCTCCTCCGAAGACTATTTGCTCAAAAAGACCGCCGAAATGAATTGAAAGCCATCCGCCGATTAAAAGAAGCGGAATAATCAGCAGTATTTCGTAACCCCGCGGGATAATTTCCCTAACTCTTTCGGAATTTCGCCAGATGACAACTCCGGAAACAATTATTAACGGCATTACAATAAACATCAAAATCACTCCCGGAAAAACCTTTTCCAACAGCGGCGCCAGCCATAATCCCGCAAGAAATCCTATTACAACGCTCGGCAGAGCGGCAAGAATTTCCACCAAAGGTTTTATTTTATTCTTCATAAACGGATGACTGAACGTAGAGGTATATAACGCGCCGAGTAAAGCGAGAGGAATAGCGAATAACATCGCGTAAATCGTTCCTTTAATAGTTCCGAACAGAAGCGGAATCATACTCATCTTCGGTTCAAACGCGTCGCTGCCGCCGGTTGACTGCCAGACATAATCTGGGTCTTTATATCCCTCGTATAAAACTTTTCCGAAAAGCGTAGTGAAACTGATTTCGGGATGAGGATTCTCAATCCGTGCGCTTACCAAAGAACCGTCGGCATACAGAGCAATGTATCCGTTCGCTTTCGGAGAAAAATTCACTTCGGCTACGGGAATATCATTTCCCTTTTCCGAGAGCAGCAATCTCTCACTCGTTAAATAATATAAATTAATGCCGCCGGATTTATCGCCGACAATAAAATTCTTATTCCTCGAAGAAGAGGAAATAAACGTAACGGCGGAATTCATTTTTTCGAAATGATGCGAAACCTGAAGCGTCCAGCCGTTTTCCGCATTGTCGTCCCTGCTTTTCATAAAAGATAAAAGATTACCTTGCGAATCGCCTAAAATTACAGACTGATTTCCAATGAGGAAAGTCGCGGCGGTAATATCGTTCGTAAGATCCTTCAGTTCAAATTTTCCTATCAGTTCCGGCTCTTCTTTATCGGCAAGGGAAATATAGAATATCTCGTCTCCGGTATTGACGGCTGTCAATTCCAAGCCGTCGTTCGAAAGCGAAAACAACTTTATTTTACCCTCTGTTAAACCTTCAAAATTATTTCTGAAAACGGTTTTTTCTCCATCTCCCATAAGCGAAAAACCCTCTTCGGATGAATAATAGAACAGGTTTTCGCCGTTGTACGCGGCAATCGACGGGTTACCGTCTTCATCGACGGAAATTTGAGCCGTCTCGATATGAAGAGACGACGTATCAACGCGAATAAATTCGCCGAACTCAAATTCCGGAGTAACGACTTTTTGGTTCTCTTTATCGAAAGTCGTAATAAATTTCAATACCGCCGTTGCTACTGCGCCCGAATCGAGGGAAAACACAAAATTCTCTTTATTCAGATCCGCCGACAGAGAATAAATTTTCTTTCCGGAAAGTTCATCAATTATGAATTTCTTCTCGAGTTTGCTCGATTTGATGTCGATAATATCCACTTCTCCATTGGCGGTAAAAACATAAGAATATTTTTGATTTTCCTCAATTCCGGTAAACAGAATCCGTTCGGAAATAGATTTCATTTCGGAAACTCTTTGAGCATCCGCGCCGAATAACAGAGGGAGACCTTCGAGTATAATAAAAATTAAAATACCGAGAACCGCGATTATAACCGCGAATCCCCCTGCATTTATTACCCACTTAGCCACGTTATCAAAAAAGACCGCCCGTTTATGGGCAGTCTTCTTTTGGAATGAATTATTCATACTCAAATATATATTTTTAAATCGTAAATAGTCAGCGTAATTTCTTCAACTCTTTTTCAATAACTTGCGAAGGAAGCGGCAAGTAACCGGCTTTAACTACAATTTCCTGTCCTTCGTATGAAAGAGCGTATTTCAGAAATTCTTTTAGAAGAGTATCTAAACTCGCGTTTGGTTTCTTATTTACATAAATGTAAAGAAATCTGGCAAGAGGATATTTTCCCGAAAGTACATTCTTATAAGAACCGTCGAAAAATTTTCCGCCTTCTTTTTTTGCCAAGGGAACTATTCTTACGCCCGAAGTTTTGTATCCAACGCCGCTGTAGCCAATTCCGTAACGGTCTTCGGTAACGCCTTGAACAACCGAAGCCGATCCGGGTTGTTCTTTAACTTCGTTTTTATAATCTCCTTTAAATAAAGCGTGTTTCTTGAAGTATCCGTATGTACCGGAAGCTGAATTACGTCCGTAAATACTTATTCCTCTTTTTTCCCAATCGCCTTTCAGCCCGAGTTGTCCCCATTTTGTAACATTTTCCTTATAACCGCTTCGGCGCGTTTTGGAAAATATCCCGTCCAATTGAGGCAGCGACAATCCTTTAATAGGGTTATCTTTATTTACATAAACCGCCAAAGCATCGAGACTGGTTTTAATCTGTGTAGGTTTATAACCGAATTTCTTTTCAAATTTATCAATTTCCTCGTTTTTCATCGATCTCGACATTGGTCCTAATTGAGAAGTTCCGCTTATAAGAGCCGGAGGAGCAGTTGAGGAACCTTTCCCTTCAATCTGCACATTCACGTTGGGATAGTACTTTTTGAATCCTTCCAGCCACAGAGCCAGCAGGTTATTCATTGTATCGGAACCGATACTATTTAAGTTTCCCGAAACTCCGCTGGTTTTATTGTAATGAGCTATTTTTTTGTCAACTTTTACCGTCTGCGCATTTATCGCAACAGCGAAAAATAATAGCGCGGTAAAAGCGATTGTTTTCTTAAACATATATTCTCCAAATATTATTAAAAATGACACTCAAAATTAGAGGATTAATTTCGTTCTAATGTTAAGCTAATATTATTTAAATGTTAAGAAATTGTTAAGTCCGTTTAACGCCGCGAATGCGCAAATGTCAACCCTGCTTTTTCGTTAGTAGCAAAAAGGAATGGTCGGATAATTTCACTATTCGTTCACTCCCCCTTACGCGCACCAATGCTGTCAACTTAAGAGTTTTAAATGATAAATTGTAAAATTAAACTGCTTTGCAGTTCCATCATATTTTTTGGGTTTTAACTATGGACTTCCTCCATAGTTATTATAAATTAAAGCGCTTTGCACTTTCGGTTTTCCACTTACAAAGAATTACTTTCTTCCCGACTGAGGAGCAGTCAAATTCACAATAGGGGGTTGTCTAAAAAGTAATCTGTCATTTCGAACTCCGACGGAGTCGGGGTGAGAAATCTTTGAT
>CAYNUJ010000201.1:0-5312 GCA_964400095.1 uncultured Melioribacteraceae bacterium | reverse complement strand
CCGCCGTGGAGTAAATCTATTTCCTTATGCCGGTTCATGTAATCGGCGCGCAATTCCAAATGGCGAGGCAGATATTCGTCGTCGCTGCCGAGAAATGTAACGAAATTTCCGGAAGCCAATTCAATTCCTCTGTTAAGCGACGGCGGCAATCCCTTGTGTTCGTCAAAAAAATATTTTATTCGTTTATCCTTATTAACGAAACCGGCGCACATTTCCTGTGTGTCGTCTTGGCTGCCGTCGTCTATTATAAGCAGTTCCCAATTTAAGTATGTTTGAGCCGCAACGGATTTAACGGCGCGCGGAATTAATTTTGCCCGGTTATAAGCCGGTAAAATAATTGAAACAGCCGGATAAAGGTTATTGTATAAGTCCATAATTAAATTTGCTTTATTCTTCAGCTTAAAGCTAACATATTTTTTTCATATATTTTAACTTTGAATAAAAATTGATTCAACAATGAGCTACAGAGAACAGAAAAATTATTTCGAAGCGCTCCAAAGGTTCGAGCGCAAAATGGAAACGAAAGAATATGAAGACTATAAAATGCTCAAAAAACGTCACGTTGACGACGAGGACTTAGACAGCCTTTCCCTTGAGCGTTTAAAGAAATTATACGTAAAATATTACGTTAACAGACCTAAACCAAATATAAACGATCTTTTTAAAAAACCCAGTTCAAATAAGTAAATTTTAAGAGGAAATATGAACGAATCCAGACTGCACAAAATTATAGGCGCTCTTGTTTTTATAGTAGCGGCTTTCACATATTTTTCTACCGTTCAACCTTCGGTATCGTTTTGGGATTGCGGGGAATTTATAGCCTCGTCAATTTCAATGCAGGTGCCTCATCCGCCGGGAACTCCTTTGTTTCTGCTGCTTGGCAGAGTAATGGCGATGATCCCGTTCGCGGAAAATATCGGTTTGCGAGTTAATATTATTTCGGTTCTTTCCAGCTCGTTTACGATTCTTTTTCTTTATTTTATTATTATCAAAGCGATTAAGAATTTCACGTTAAAAGAGGAGCATTCCCCGATGGAGGCGCTGGGAACATACTTAGCCGCAGCGGTAGGAGCTTTATCTCTGGCTTTTTCCGATACTTTTTGGTTCAACGCGGTTGAGGCTGAAGTTTATGCTCTTTCAACGCTTTTTATCGCCGTTATTGTTTGGCTTATGTTTGCCTGGAACGAGAGAGCGGACGAGCCGGATAACGAGAAGTATTTAATAATGATCGCATATTTAATTGGGCTTGCAACCGGCGTGCATTTAATGGCGGTGCTCGCTATAGTGCCGATAATAATGTTAGTGATGTTCCGCAAATATCAAAAAGACGACGAAGCGTTAAGGAAGAGCGGCAATTTATTTGTTATTCATGCTGTCATCATTCTTCTTGCTGCGGCGGGACTTTGGTCAACTTTAACGCGCGCAACTCCCCCTTCTCCCGAAGAATACAAGGCTTTCGATTCCCGCTTTATTATGATTGCTTTAGTGATAAGCGTTCTTTATATGGGAGTGTTCTATAAAAAGATTTTTCACAAAAACTCATTTTATCTCCCGTTAATTTTCGGCGGAATCGCTTTAATGCTGGTTTATCCGGGAATAGTTAAACACGTTCCTAATTTTATTTCCTCGGTCGGAGGGACGGATATCACTTTAGATATATTAATATTTGCCGGTATTCTGGCATTTTTGGGCTACTTAATTTACTGGGCAAATAAAACTAAGAAAGAGACTTTGGGACTGATGTCGAAGTCGTTTTTATTCGCGCTGCTGGGATTTACCACTTATTCAATGATAATTATCCGCGCTAATCAGGACACGCCGATAAATTTGAACAGCCCGAAAACATTCCCCGAAGTAGTTTCCTATCTTAATAGAGAGCAATACGGCGATTTCCCGATATTCGAAAGAAGATTTTCCCAGGAACCGCATCAGCAGGCTATATATACAAATTATTCGAGCGACCTCGACTTTTTCATTCGCTATCAAATGAATCACATGTTTCACAGATATTTATTCTGGAATTATGTCGGACGTGAATCTACAGTGCAGGACGCCGGAGTTGACTGGACGCAATTCTTTTACATTCCGCTGCTTCTCGGTTTATTCGGGTTAGTCTATCAATTTAAACGAGATTGGAAAATGGGAGCGGTGTTCCTTGTGATGTTCATTTTCCTCGGGTATCTCACGGCGTTTTATCAGAACCAGCAGCAGCCGCAGCCGAGAGAGCGGGACTATTTTTACGTCGGGGCTTTCTTTGTTTACTCAATGTGGATCGGATTGGGCGTTAAGGGTTTGCTGGACATGGTTAAAAATTCCATTAAAAATCCGGGACAGTATAAAATAGCTTTTTATGGAATATTGGTTTTAAGCTTTTTGTTAGTTCCTTTTAATATGGCAAAAACAAATTGGTTTACGCACGACCGTTCAAGAAATTTTGTTCCGTGGGACTATTCATACAATTTGCTTCAAAGCGTCAAACCTAATGCGGTAATTTTCACAAACGGGGATAACGACACTTTCCCGCTTTGGTATCTGCAGGAAGTTGAAGGCGTACGGCAGGATGTGCGTATTGCGAATTTAAGTCTGCTTAATACCGACTGGTATATCAAACAGTTGAAGAACACGTCTCCACACGGCGCGAAGAAAGTTAAATTTACATACAGCGACGCTGAAATAGAAAGGCTTGGACCAATGCGCTGGAATCCGAAAAAAATTACCGTCGCCGTGCCGAAATCCGTTTTTGAACGGTTCAACGTAAAGGATACTGCAATTGTTAACCGCGGGCGTATGTCATGGCTGATGAAAAATCCGGTTTCTTTCGGAAACGTGAAAGCCGCGCGCGTTCAGGATTTGGCTGTGCTCGATATTATACAGGCGAATAAATGGGAACGCCCGATCTATTTCGCGGTAACTTGCTCGGAACAGAGTAAAATAGGTTTAGCCGACCATCTGAAAATGGAAGGGCTCGCTTTCCACATCGTTCCTTACAATGTCGGTTCTTATTATGAATCCGTTGACGAGTCGATTATGAGAAAGCAGTTATTCGACGAACCGGAGGGATTCAGCAAAGATTACAAGCCGGGCTTTAAATTCCGCGGTTTGAACGATCCGACTATTTTCATGGACGAAAATCATAAGCGTCTCACTATCAATTACCGAAACGCATATATCCGTTTGGCTCTGAATTATTTGTACGTAGAAAATGATAATGCCATGACAATTGCGACTCTGGATAAGATGGAAGAAAAACTTCCGAGAAAACTTGTCCCGCTGGATTATAGACTTAAAAACGACGTGGCAAATATTTATTGGAGCGCCGGGGCTAAGAAACAATATGTTGAATTAGCCCGCGAAGTTGAAAACGAATGCCTTAAACGGATAGAAAGAAATCCGGCGGACGTTTCCGGAGATTATAACTCATATTTCTTGCTGAAGCAAATTTACGACAACCTCGGCGAATACGGTAAATTCGTTGACGCCCTGCGCAAATTGGAAGCCGTTAGACCCGGCGATAAATCCGTACAGCAGTTAATACAAGAATACACGCGGAAAGTAAGAAACAAGGACACAACCGAGCTATCCAGACAAAACTTGAAAATAAATTAAATCATTAACCGACCGGGAAACCGGTCGGTTTCTTTTTATAACAATACAAATATGAATTGAAGATATTAATTAACGCGCTTTCGGGAATTGGCGACGCATTAATGTTTACTCCGGCATTGCGGCTTTTAAGGGAATCTTTGCCGGAAGCTGAGATTGACGCGATGGTCATGTACAAAGGGGTTCAATCCTTTTACGAATTACTTGACGAAATAGATACGGTTCGCTATTTCGATTTTTTGAATTCCAATTCTCTTTCCGCTCTTAAATTCGTTCTTTCTCTCCGCGGGAAATACGACGCTTCGATTAATGTTTATCCTTCAAATCGCATAGAGTACAACGTAATAAATCTGCTGTGCGGAGCCTCAAAGAGAGCGGGGATAGATTATCTGCGGAAGGACGTCGTAAACTTCGGATTTCTCAATAATATCAGGGTTAAAGAGAACGACGAACTTCATAATATTGAGGAAAACGTCGCTCTTGTAGAAAAAATAATGAACCGGAAATTTGAGGACATTCCCAAATTGAAATTTCCCGTGCCTGATGAAGATAAAAGTTTTGCCGATAAATATTTCGCGGAAACGAACATCCCGCCCGGCGGAAAAACAATCGGAATTCACGCCGGATGTTCGACGTTAAAAAATCATATCAAAAGAAGATGGGCGCCGGAGAAGTTTGCCGAATTGTGTAAATTATTAGCAGGGAAGGAAGACGTAAATATTTTACTTTTCGGCGGACCGGATGAATATGAACTTAACGAATTTATCCGGGAAAAAAGCGGAACGGAAAAAGTGAGAGTAGTTAAAACCGAAACGCTGCTTCAGACCGCGGCTGTAATGAGTAAATGCGATTTATTTATAACTAACGACAGCGGATTAATGCACATCGCCGCGGCGTTGGATTTGAAGATAATTCCGATTATCGGTCCGACAAGTTTAAATTACATTCATCCGTGGAAAACGGACTACAAACCCGCCGCTCTCAACTTGGACTGCTCGCCCTGTTTCCGCTATTCTCCCAAACCGCTCACATGCAAAAGAAGCGACCTACAGTTCAAATGCCTAAAAGAACTGGAGGTTGAGTTGGTTTATCAAATAGCCGTCAATTTCAATTAACCCAGATTTGTCATATTGAGTCCCGCTTTGCGGGACTCAATATCTCGATTTCGATTAACATTGAGATTCTTCTCCCGACTTCGTCGTCGGGATCAGAATGACAATTTATCAGTTATTCAAAGGTTTCTTAAAATCGATTGGCAAATCTTCTTCAGGATTTACCCCTTCCCAATATTCTTTAAATCTAAACCCGAGGGATTCTGGAATATCCTTAATTCAAATTCGGGAATTACCGCGAGAATATGATCAAAAATTGCGCTTTGAATATCTTCATATTCGTCCCAAGCCGTAGTAGCGGCGAATACATAAACCTCAATCGGAATTCCGTTCGGACCGGGCTGCAACTGCCTCACAAGGAAAGTAAGTCCGGGATTAATATCTTCTCTTTGTGCAAGATAAGCTTTCAAATACTCGCGGAAAGTGCCGATGTTAGTCATCCGCCTTCCGTTTACCGGAATTGTCGTGTCGTAATCGTGCTCTTTGTTAAACTTGTCTATTTCCGCTTTTCGGTTCTCCACATATTCTTTTAAAAGAGCAATTCCTGCGAATTTATTGTATAAATTATCATCGACGAATTTTACGCTGTTCTGATCG
>CAYNUJ010000200.1:0-5320 GCA_964400095.1 uncultured Melioribacteraceae bacterium | reverse complement strand
CGCGTCAAACTGAACTTCGTAATATCCCGGAGATTTCTCTCCGTTTACCAATTCAGTAATTCTTTGCCCGAGCAAATTATAAAGCGTTAGTTTTACGTTCGATTGCTCCGGTATCCCGAATTTAATTATAGTAGATGGATTGAACGGGTTGGGGTAGTTTTGATATACTCTATATTCTTTCGGTAATTCTATATCATCTATTTTTGTAATAACTATGTTTATATAAACGCTGTCCGACCATTCACCTTCTCCAACAATGTTGCCGCCGTTTACTCTCCAGTAAAACGGCTCTATTTTATCAGCAAACTTAAGCGTAACCGTTGTATCGGATATTTCGGCGCTGTCAACTGACAATGTATCAAATTCCACAGTCGGAGAAATTTGAATTCTATAATTGTCCGTATTCTCCGTTTTGCTCCAGATAAAGTCGATTGTCCCAATTGTATCCATTATTTCATCCGCACTCAAGGGATAAATCAGGACAGGACTTACCGGCAAACTCATTGGCGTTTCACTCACAACATCCGATAAATCGCTTTCATTTCCGGCGGTGTCAACTGCGGAGATGCGGTAATAGTATTTTGTTCCATTCTGTATGGATGTATGAATGTATGACGTATCCGGCGCGGTTACGCTTGCAAACAAGCTAAACCCAGCGGTTGTATCAGTTGTTTCGTAAATGTTGTATTTCTCCAAATCGCTTTCTGTGTTTGGCGACCAGGTTAGGGTTATTTGTTGTTTGCCGGGAGTTGCGGTTAGGTTTTGGGGTATATCCGGATGAAGTTTTCGAATATAATAATTGTAAAGACTATCCAACTCAACATCTAAAAGAACTCTATAATAAATCGCTAATTCACCAATAAATCCTTTGAAATATCCCGATTGATTTGAATGTCTTCCAATGAATAAATTTGCATCGCTAATTAAATTACCACCGAGACTTCCTGTAATATCCATTACATTGTCTAGATAAATCTTTGCTGTCCCACTGTCATAAATAACAGCAAATTGAGTCATTTTATTCAGTTCAACTGAACTATTTGAAGTGAGGGAGGAATGATTTCCATTCCATAATTCCAGTTTTTGATTTGAAATTCTTATTTGATAGCCGTTTTCTGAAGCATCTAATTTGTATACAATATTTCCTACTGAATTTGTTTCTAAAAATATCCAGCCTGTTATTGTTAGTTTAGTGTCTGGTACTAATTGAGGTGTATTAATCACTTCTATAAAACTGCTTGAACCATTGAACGATGCTATTGTATCCACTCCATTGAATGCTTTCCAACTTATATTATGTCCAATTACTTCATTTTCGTTCCCACTATGGTCATTTACATCTTTATCAAAGGGGAAATACAAAACTAATCCGTTGTGGATTAAGTTGGGAGTAACGCTAATTATATCCGAATATCCACTCTCATTGCCAGTGCTGTCAACAGCGGTGAGTTTGTAATAGTACGTTGTTCCGTTTGTTAATCCGGTATGCGTGTAAATTGTATCGGGCGCGGTTACGCTTGCAAGCAAGCTAAATCCGGCTGTTGTATCCGTAGTTGAGTAGATGTTGTATTTCGTTAAATCGCTTTCGGTGTTTGGCGACCAGGTTATTGTTATTTGTTGGTTGCCGGGGGTGGCGGTTAGGTTTTGGGGCGTTTGAGGAGCTATATCGAGCGGCCAGCCGCCTACGTGGTAGAGGGAGTCAATTTCATTTAGTGAAAGTACAGAGGAATAAATTCTAATATCATCTATTTTCCCTTTTAAATAACTATCGGAAGTAGTTTTCCCAATCAACATAGCTATTTTTTTGAATTCAATATTTTGCACCGAACTTTGCGCAGTCCCTATTAAAATACCGTCAAAGTATATTTTTGCCTTGTTTAAGGAAGACCAAGTTCCCGCTATCATATGCCAATCACTCTGAAAAAGAGTAGTATCTTCAAAATTGGCAGTAGTATTCCGATTAAACGAGTTTAAATCTTCTTGTACATTAAATTGAGTTGTACCGAGAGCCCATTGTCTTCCATTCGATACGTTATATCTGCTAATTATTGTTGAATTAACTGAAGTTTTTACCCATGCTATTATCGTCAACGCTTCTGGTTGTTCTAATAAATATGAGTTTGAGACAGTAATAAAGTCGTTCACCCCGTCAAAACTAAACGCAGAATTCTCATTCCCAAATCTATCTATCGTTGGTGTAGAGCCATTTACTGTACCGTCGTTTCTGTAGCCGCTGCTATCAGCCGCAGTGCCGTTAGTGAAGGGGTAAAACGCAATCAAACCTTCTGCAATGAAATTCGGCGTAGCGCTAACCACATCAGAATACCCGCTCTCATTTCCCGCAGAATCAACCGACGCGAGTTTGTAAAAATAAGTACTACCATTTGCTAATCCAATTTGGGTATAATTTGTATCCGGCGCGGTTACGCTTGCGAGTAAGTTGAATCCGGCGGTTGTGTCGGTGGTTTCGTAAATGTTGTATTTCGCTAAATCGCTTTCGCCATTAGGCGACCAAGTAAGTGTTATTTGCTGGTTACCCGCTGTGGCGGTCAGGTTTTGGGGCGTTTGAGGAGCTATATCGAGCGGCCAGCCGCCTACAAGGTAGAGGGAATCGATTTCTTTTGAAGTCAGAGCTTTCGAAAACAATTTAATGTCATCAAGAACTGCATTAACAAATCCATTACCGGTACCACCGCCACTAATATTTCCAATCTTAAGCAGAGAAATTGGTTGAGTGTTTGGGAATTGGCTAACTTCTTGAGTTGCAATCAGTTTTCCATCAATATATAAATTCCCTGTCGAGCCTTTCACTACCCCAACAATGTGATACCATTTATTTGTTGATATAGCCTGAGTATCATAAACATTAGCCGCAACTGCCGGATCTGTTACCCATTTTAAGTGCGCTACATTTGAGCTATTAATTCTAATTCCCTCTTGATCCCTATTATTACCACCGTAATCAACTAGAAATTTTAACGCATTTGCTTGTGAACTCATATTAGCCCAAACCGATAAAGAGTGATCTCCTGTTGCAAAATTGGACAAAGCATTATTTACTTGACAACTAATTTCATCGTTGACCCCGTCAAAACTAAAAGCAGAATTCGGATTCCCAAATCTATCCGTAGTAGATGTTGCGCCGTTTACTGTTCCGTCGTTTCCGTTCCCGCTGCTGTCCGCCGCGCTGCCGTTAGTGAATAGATAATAAGCGACTAAACTGTCAGCATTCTGCGATAACAATGTATCATTAGAAAAGATTCCCAACAAAGCAGCGACAAAAAACATTTTAACAATTCTCATTTTTACTCCTGTAAATAGATTTATTTTATTTCACCAGATTTATATTGAAACAACTTTAATTTATAATTTATTAATGATTAAATCCACTAAACGTGAACGCCGACCAATAAAAAGGATGACTGAATTTTTCATCACTAATTAAATTCAATTTAGCTCTTCTGAGCGCAGAAGAATAGTTTAAGCCGGAATTTACATAATAATAGAAATTTTTCATTAAATTATATGTCGCAGCATCGTCCACTTTCCATAAGGAAGAAATAATGTTCGGCGCGCCGGCATATAGAAATCCTCTCACCAGTCCGTACATATCGTCATTTTTCTTTATCTGCGAAAGTCCGGTTTCGCAGGCGGACATAACCACGAGACTCGTATTAATTAAATTCAGAGTGTAGATGTCCGCTACTTCTAGGTTGCCGTCGTTTATGTTGTCGGGCGTTAGCAATAATGACGACAGCAAAGGCATATCCTGATTATAAGTACCGTGACACGCAAAATGGATGATGTCATACTTACTTACTTCGCTGATAATCTTTGTTTCCGTTGCATCATCCCCGATAAGAACATTTGCCGTCGGGAATAAATCTTTAATTACTTTAACTTCCAATTCGGTTCCCAATAACGAAGGAGCAAACGGAGTTGACGGATTACCCACGGCTAAAATTCTTTTGTCTCTCTTTCCGCCGTTATCTCTATAAAGGAATTGCAGCGAGGTTAAATTTGGGAGATACGAGATATCGGACAGTTCCAATAGATATTTGCTTCCGTCGTACAGAGCGCCGTAAGGCACGTTATGCAAAGTTGCCGAAGGAATAACATACAGTGTTTTGTCTGCTATTTTTTCTTCAAAAGGTCTAATTAAAATATCGAATAGTTTCTTTGAATATTCCAAGTAATTTTTATTCTTGATGTTCTGAACGTTAGTTCTCAACATTTCAACTAAATTATCAATCTCTTCTCTGCCGATGTCTTTGCGAACCAACTGATAATCATCCTTCGTAATGAAATAGACATATAGGTAAAATTTATTTACATAATAGCTTAGTATTGCTTGTCCATCCCGTAAATAATCTTTAGCCGATTCCAAACCGAGAAAGTCGATTGAAATCACATTATTTAATTTTGAACCGCTATTTTCAATATTTTTTAAAACCGTTTCATATTTTTTCTGAAGTTTAGAAAAATTCTTTCTTTCATCTTTTACAATGTTAATTCCCCGCACAAAACTTGCGCTGTTTTCAACTGATAAACTCGAGTTAATACTGTAATCGTTTACAGCCATCAAATTTTGACTATTCATCTGCGGGAAAAATCTCAAGGAATCGCTCTGCATCCTGAGAACTATTTTTTCGCCTACGTCAGTAATAAACGTTTTAGCTCTAAACTCTTCGATGGCGTCAAAAGATTCCTGCAGATAGTTAATATCTCCGGTTGAGAAATAAAGATCGGAACAGATATTAATAAAAGTGTTAAAACTATTAATGGATTTTGTCCATGCGTCTGCAGTAAATTTTGTTCTTGCTAAGTTCTTATAGAAATTGTTTCTGTTATCCGAGAGAACCGATTTGGCAAGTTTATATGCTTCAAATATTTTATCAATATCATTTTCATTCTGAGCTTGGGCATATTTCGCAAAAGCAATAATGGACTTGCTGATTGTTGTTAAATATTCATAATCATAATACGGGTTTTCCAATGAGATAGAATAATTATTTTTAAGGATTACTAACAGACTATCAACATTGGTGATGTCATTGTCCATTATTCCTAAGTTTGCTTTGCATTGAATAACTTTCAACTTAATCAAATAATTCTCTAACGTAAGCGAATCTTCCTGTGCGAGTATCGACTCAAATTGTTTTTTTGCTTCTTCAAATTTGCCCTGAACAAAAGACAGATCCGCCAATTCTTTTTCCAATTTGATCTTCAATTTATTTAAACCGGATGATTCGGCAATCTTATACGCTTCGTTCAATTGCAGAGAAGACTGTTCATACTTTCCGAAATTTTTCTTATACTG
>CAYNUJ010000199.1:0-5338 GCA_964400095.1 uncultured Melioribacteraceae bacterium | reverse complement strand
TCTCTTTTATCTCAACGCTCAATTTTGCTCCTAATATATACGACAGATGCTTTGCCAGCATTATTCCGAGCCCCATTCCTTTGGATTCGCTATTATCTTCCTTCTTTCCAATTAAATATCTGTCCTGCAGAAAATTAGATTCTATCATATCCTTAGATTCATTTTCGATGATAATTGAATAATTCTCCTCCGACGAAACACCGGTAACTTTAACTTCAGAATTTTTCGGAGAGAATTTAAAAGCATTGTCAACTACTTCCTTAAGCATAGATTCAAAAAAGACGCTGTGCGTTTTAAACTTTATATTTTCAACTTCGAGCTTCAATTTATCCAATCGCCCCTTCATATTTGCTCTTTCGCCCGCGGCGGCTTCAATAGAATAACCGAGGTCAATTTCCTCAAACGCGTTTTTCGTCTCTAAAAGCAGATCGGGACTTACTCTAATTGAAACGGCTTCGGAAAATGAGAGTAACTTTTCAATACTCGCGGAAAGTTCAAGCGCGGAGTTATATATCCTGCCGCTAAAATGCTTGATCGACTTTGTGTCTAAAACTTCGGCGTCGCCGTAAGCAATTTGTGAAAATCCTATTATCGATACGAGCGGCGTTCTTAATTGATGCGGTAAATTCTTCCTCAGCGTTGAGGAAATTTCTTCGAATTTTCTTTTAATCAGATCGGATTTTTTCAGACGAATATTTACCGAGCTTAAAAGTTCCTCCCGCTTAAAGGGCTTCACCAAATAATCGTCCGCGCCGCGGGTCATGCCTTCCCGGATATCTTCGTACTCCGATTTAGCGGTCAAAAATATTAAAGGGAGCGGAGGAAATATTTTTCGATCGATAATTTCATCCAGCAGATCGTACCCGTTTTTCGGCTCCATCATTATGTCGGATATTATTAAATCGAGTCTGTTTTCGTCTAACACATTCAGAGCTTCATCAACCGATGAAACGGAAATAACTTTGAAGTTTTCGTTAATCAGAATTTTGTGAATTGATTCTCTAACTAGTTTATCGTCTTCGACAACAAGAATACATTTCAAGATTATTCCTCCGGGTTTAAATCGTTAATTACTTTTATAAGAGTTTTTAATTTAAAAGGTTTTTGCAGAAAAGCCGCCGCTCCTTTTGCCAGGCATTCATCCATTAATTCAGTCGAGTCAATCCCGGACAAAACAACAACGGGAGTTTTTTTGTGTTCGGAATTCGCCCTTAATTTTATTAATATCTCAATTCCGTTAATTCCCGGGAGAAGATAGTCCGTAACAATGAGATCCGGTTTTTCCCGTTCCGCATTCTCAAAAAATTCCTCCGCGTTCCTCAGTAATAACGCATCAAATTTTAAGTTTTTAAATACTTCTTTAAGAATTCTACCTAACTGGCGGTCATCCTCAATTATAATAACTTTCTTCATCTATAGAGTTCTCTGATTTCGGCAATTCAATTAATATTTCCGTTCCTTTACCAATTTCGCTTGCAACCGATATTTTACCTCCGTGAACGGCAACAGCGTTCTTAACAACTGCAAGTCCTAAACCGCTGCCCTGTACGCTGCCAACATTTTCGCCGCGAAAATACATGTCAAATAATTTGGGTATATCGTCTGCTTTTATTCCCTCGCCTTTGTCCCTAATTACGAACAAATATTTTTCATCGTCTTGGCGAAGAACGCAATCGATTACAGCGTCTTTTTCGGAATACTTTGCCGCGTTCGACAGAAGATTCACGAAAATTCTCTTCATAAGTTTTCTGTCCACAGAAAGGATATCCACGTTCGATTCGTTAACCACGTTAAATTGATGATTACAGTATTCAAAATTTTTGACGTCTTTTATTGATTCTTCAATAACTTTTACCAGCGATACTCTCGTTCTTTTAATTATTTTCTCGCCCAAGCTGAATTTACTAATGAGTATCAAATCCTCCATCATTTCTATCAGTTCATGAACCGACTCGGTAATGCTCCGCAGAGAATTCTTATACTCGTCGTCGCTCCATTCCTTTCCGTATAATTCGAGCAACTCCGCTGTAGAATGAATTGAAGTTAAAGGCGTTCTAAAATCGTGAGATACCATCGCAAAAAATTCCGAGCGGAGTTTGTTCAGTTCCTTTTCTCTCTCGAACTCGGTTTTTATTTTATCTTCGGCTTTCTTTCTTTCGGTAAATTCGTGACCGAAAATAAAATAACCAATCAACTGTCCGGTATCTTTCACTTCGGAAAGGCTTGTAATTTCAATATAAAAATCCTTCCCAGTTAACAGTTCCATTCTGCTTCTTCTCGTTTCGAGAGAGAGTTTATCCAAACAGGCGTTCAGCTTTTCCATGTTTTCGGAAGAAAGTGGCAGATCGGCTAAGTTGCGTCCTCTGTATTCGCTGAATCTAAAATTGAAAAATTCATCGCAGACGGGGTTGGCGTAAAGTATATTTCTATACGCGTCAAGTTGAATTATCAATTCCGACGAGCGTTCGGCAATTTGTTTAAAATTGTCCTGCGCTCTTAATAATTCCTGCGTTCTAAGCTGCAATAATTCGGATAATTTCTTCTCGCTCATACTCAGTTTGTCGAGCAAATGTTTTCTTTCGGTAATATCTTCCTTAACGGCAATGAAACTTGTAATTTCCTCTTTATTATTATAAATAGGTGAAATGGAGGCTAATTCCCAATACAGTTCGCCGTTCCTCTTTTTATTGCACAATTCGCCCGTCCATGTCTTCCCGTCCAATATTGTTTCCCACAACTCTCTATATTCTTTGCCGGGCAAAGCGCCTGATTTAAGAAGCTTTGGATTTTTACCAATTACTTCATCCGCAGCATATCCGGTTAATTCGCAAAATCTTTTATTCACATACTGAATTATACCTTCAATATCAGTTATCATAACGCTCGCAGGACTCTGCTCAATACCTGCCGAAAGTTTTCTTATTTCATTTAAATATTGTTTTTTCTCGGTAACATCCCTAGTCGATCTAAAAACTAGCCTCTTTTCGTTAATCAATATCGGTGTTTGAGTTATTTCCAAAGTTATAAGCCTGCCGTTTCTGTGGAGATAATCCCTTTCGAAGAGCCGGTTTTTCTCATCTTCCTTACCGGAAAATAATTCCGCGGCTTTCTCTTTATCGAAATCCGGCGCGTAATGTTTAATATTCGAACCGATCAATTCTTCTTTTGAATACCCAAGAGTTTCGGCGAACGCGTCGTTTACATCTATTATCTTCCCGTCTAAATCAAACAAATGTATGCCGTCGAGCGTATTGCTCATCAGTATAGAATTCCGTAAGCTTTCTTCCTCTAATTTTCTTTCTGTTAGAATTTTTTCCGTAATATTTTCGAAACTATAAACAACGCCGATTATTTTATTTTTCTTGTCTCTCGCGGCTTCATATTTTATGCCTATCCACAATTTATTATCGTTTTTATCAACTAATTCTTTCCGGTATTCAATAAAACCGTCGCGGAGAGCTTCGTAATAATTTCGTTTGAATTGGGCTTCCGAGTCGTCGAGATGAAAATTTATAAAATCAGCGCCGATTTTTAACTCCCCGCCGAAATAATCTTGATAGTAACTTCCGGCTAAACGATTAAATGCCCTAATTTTATAATCTTTATTTATAAGAATAAAAGCTTTTAACGTGCTGTCAAGTATAACGGAAAGGTCGTTTTGACTTTTTTTCAACTCTTTTTCGTAATCCAAACGCTCAAGTTCCGCGGTAATTCTGCCGGCAAACAAAGTTAAAATTGATTTTGACAATTCCACTTCAAAAACTTTCTTTTTATAAAGAACCGCTAAAATACCCGAAGTTTGTCCCGTTGAATTTGTCAGCCTGATCCCAATATACCCGTTAATTCCATACTCATTAATCAGCGGAAAATCAGGGAACATCTCCGAAACATTTTCGGGAATAACGGCAATTCCGTTATCGAAAACTTCGCCGCACGGAGTATTCCGCAAAGCATACTCAAAATTTTCCGCTAATTCGCCGTCGCGAGAAACCACTCGCGTTTTAATTGTTTGCCTCGACGCAATATATTCCCCTATAAAAGCAAAATCCGCATTCATCGATCTACGAAGCTGCAGAACTATATATTTAAGAAATTCTTCTCCGGAACGGGATTCAGAACCTATCGTTATTTCCTTAATCGTTTCATTGAGCAGATACTGAGATGTAACATCGCTTTTGATTCCCCAAATTCTTAAAATCTCATCGCCTTGTATCATCGCGAAATTATTATTATTAAAATATTTCAAAGAACCGTCCGGAAGGTATTCTTCCCATACTTCGTTTTCGGTTAAGTAGGCGTTTTCAATAAAAGATTTTTGAATTACTTTGGCTTGCTCCTCGTCGGCGTACAACGAATTTAGTTTTCGTCCGAACAAAGAAGATGAAAAAGGCTGTCCGTAAAATTTTGCGAATGCGGAATTGCACTCGGCTATATATCCGTGCTCCAGTATATATTCAGCCTGCTTATCGGACGACCATGAAGTTTTAATCTTTTTACCGAATTCAATGCGGTAAATTCCTTCCGTCGTATTGTTGATGAATGAAGTATATCTCTCCTGTATTTCACTGAACTCCTTATTCGATTCGGTTAAATCTCGTCTGAATCTTTCTTCGGTATATTTTGAACTTATATGCTGAGTCAGTTCAGAAATTATCTTTTTTTCATCCTCCTCCGGAAGGTCATCTTTATCGTGTAAAAGTCCCAAAACGGCAATCTTTTTATCGAGGTTCATTATTCTGTCTAAAATCAATGCGCCGCCGTAATCGAGTTCCGCTAATATACAATCGCCGCAGTCATCGTCAACGCTGTTAATCTGCACTATCTCCTTTCGGACAATTATTTCTTTAACGCACTGTGGAATAATACCCGAAGAAATTTCCTTATTATATTTTTCGGCTATTTGCGGATCATGGGAAATTATCTTATAGATTTCACCTTTCGAATTAAAAAGTCCAATCCAAGCTGTTTTATAAATTCCCGTGGATACTAAAATTCTACAAACGTGAAAAAAGTAATTTTCTAATTCATCAATATTTATTTTCAGTTTATTAATTTCGTTTATAGTGGAAAGCAGATCATTGATTGTTCTAAGTTTTTCTTTGGATAAAATTGCTCTTGTAATATCCGATGCAACTACTATTCCCGCAGGCTGATTGTTTATGGAGATTAAATTTCCGGAGAAATCAATCCATTTCACTTCGCCGGACTTTGAGAGAAGCCGGAATTTATATCTATTCGGAATATTTTCTCCCTTCTGCCGTTTCAGTCCTCTGGATTTAACGAGTTCCCGGTCTTTAGGGTGCACAATATTCCAAAATTTCATCCCGAGCAATTCTTC
>CAYNUJ010000198.1:0-5386 GCA_964400095.1 uncultured Melioribacteraceae bacterium | reverse complement strand
CCGAATCATATCCATGGGATAATAATAATTGATGATATAAATGTAGGGGACGCAACCTGTCTGCCGACAAGGCATGAATTTGCGTCCCCTACGTCCATAAAGCATAATAAGCGGCAAGAAAAAAAGTTTATTATTTTAGTAACTTAATAAATATTTAATTGTTAAAATTTGAGGTTAATGTGAAACATACTGTTGTGGAAAAACAGAACAATTCAAGATTGTGCTTTGTTTGCGGAATTAACAATGAATTTGGACTTAAGGCTTCATTCTATGAAATTGAAAACGAAGAGCTTGTGGCTATTTTCTCTCCGGGTAATTTTATCAAGGATATCCCGGTCGGCTGCACGGAGGAATTGCATCCACCGTTCTTGATGAAACTATCGGAAGAGCGATATTAATCAAGGATAAAAATATTTGGGGCGTTACTTTGGAATTGAATCTAAAATTCAGGAAGCCGATTCCATTGGATAAACCGGTGAAAGTAGTGGCAAGATTGACGGAAGTAGGCTCGCGTACATTTGAGGGAACCGGCGAAATAATTCTGGAGAACGGCGATAAGGCGGTTTCCGCGCACGGCAAGTATTTTAAACTTCCGCTCGATAAAATAACCGATAAAGAATTTAAACCCGAAGAATGGTTTAATATTAAGGGAGAAAACGATCCCGATGAAATTTATTATTGAGGATTGTTTTGAAGCTGGAGAAAATTTAAAACGAAAGAAAATTTAACGATTAAAAACCCGTATGTATTATGTGCGGTTCCGAATCTATCATTGGCAATTTAAAATTCACTCATCGCGCTCGCGGAGATATTCCCGCTTGCACTTGAAAAATTAGTTATTCAAAGCTATTCCAGCTTTTTTAATTCCTTAACTACATTTTTAACCGGAAGAGGAAAATAACCGGCTTTTACTACTATTTTTTGCCCTTCATAAGAGAGTATGAATTTTAGAAATTCATGTGTGAGTTTATCCAATTGAATACCATGTTTTTTGTTAAAATAGATATATAAAAATCTGGAAAGCGGGTAATTATCATTTAATACATTTTTATACGTGCCTCTATAATATTTTACCCCATCTTTTTCGGCTAACGGAATACTTTTTACTCCGGAATTATTATATCCTATTCCGCTGTATCCAATACCGAAGAGGTCGGCAGAAATACTTTTTATCATTTCATCGGAAGTAGGCAGTAAGACAATCTTCGACTTATATTCTCCGTTCAAAATTGTGCTCTCTTTAAAGTATCCGTTTGTTCCCGAAGAATAATTCCTTCCATAAAGATTTATTTTCCTAAACGCCCATTTGCTTTTTAATCCCACCTGTCCCCAAACCGTTATATTTCCTTTGAAGCCTCTTTTATTTGTTGTGGAAAATATTGCATCCAATTGTTGAAGGGACAACCCTTGAATAGGATTCTTACTATTTACGAAAATTTCCAGAGCATCCAATCCCACAGAAACTCTTGATGGTTTATATCCATATTTTTTTACAAATTTATTAACTTCATTATTTGTCATTTCTCTTGACATCGGAGCAATGTCTGCCCTTCCTGAAACCAAAGCAGGAGGAGCGGTTGCAGAACCTTTGGCTTCTTCCGTTAAATTAATATTGGGATAATATTTTTTGAACCCGTTCCACCACATCTGCAAAAGTTCCTCCATAGTATCGGAGCCAACACTATTAATAGAGTCTGATACGGAGCTTGTTTTTTCGTACCGATGCAAGTTTAAATCTACACTTACCGGTTGAGCAAAAAGAGGGGTGGTGAAAATGAAAGCAAAAATAAAGGGGATTGTTCTTTTATACATAGATCTCCTTGTAAGGTAATGATTCAATCTCATCATTTAAAACCCAAATTATACTATTATTTATGAATAGTCAAGATATTCGGATAAAGAGTGTTATTCTTTTGAGAGAAGATTGTAATAATTTGCGGCTGTTTTCAGCCGGAATTCACAGCTGTTTAATACCGGTAATTTATTGAAAAACCGCCAGTCTGAAATTGACTTTACGGATCCAAACTCATCCGGGCAAATCTTTAATAAACCATTTCGTGAATCCTCTTATGGTTTTGTCAACAAAGGCTTCATCTTTGAACGCTGTTTTTTTATGGTAACTCTCGAATCCGCATGAAACAAAGTAAACAGCTTTATCGAAATAATTTGTAACCTTTTGATAAAATTCAAGCGCCTGCTGAAGATCCAAGGTTCCATTTATTACTCCCTGATTTACTACCCATCGCCACAGCACAACGCGCGTAAGGCTAAGCGCGTAAATTACTTCGCTCAATTTCAATCCTTCGGCTGCGCGGTCTTTTCCTAATTTCATATAATGCGCCGCTAATCCGCGGAACGTGGGGTCTTCTTCCATCAATAATCTTCCGAGACGAATGTAAACATCATAAACTTTGTCGTGCAGGTCTTCATCGGTAAATTTATTGTAACCTTGAGTTGCCGGATTTTTCCTTACTTCTTCAATCCAAAGACGTGTTATATCCTCGGCGTGATCTTCCACAAGCGTGATAAATTTTCTGTAAAGCATTTCAACCTCCCTAATATTTTAATTGATATTTTTCAGGGATAATATTTACAATGAAAAGAACCTTATCAGTAGCGGAACGGAAATCAGAAAAATGAAAAAGAGAAGCGGTTCATCTTTATTACACTATTAATGTTAAAAAGTTTCACCTTAATAATAAAATAATTATTCTCCTATGGATACCGTATCGGCAATTACCGCGGATTGAGGTTTTAAATTGTCTTCAACACGATAAATAATAACGTAATTACCTTTGGAAAAAGTGGAATCGAACTCTACCTGCAGTTCAATTCCAATATCCATAATTTCCTCTTCTTCCTCGTTATCAATCATTCCGTCGTCGGCGTTTTTCAGCGTATCGCCTTCGGGCGTAATGATATCTACAAGGTAAGTTAACTTAGCGGAATAAACATCATTTTCTTCAATCTGCCTGAATCCTTTTACTCTTAAAGAACCGTTTAATTCCCATCCGTTATCCAGTTTGAATGCGAAGGATTCCGGGTTGTACAACTCCAGTTTTTCTTCTTTTGCGCAAGAGAAAAAAAGCAGCGAGGAAAATAATATTAAAATAATTCTGTTCACTAAAACTCCGTAAAAGGATTGCGTCTCCGGCGGAACCGAAGACGCGAAATCATCAATTATTAGATTTGAAGTCCTTCATAAATTCCACAAGGTCTTCCACGCCTTTTTGAGGGAAGGCGTTGTAAATAGAAGCGCGGAGTCCGCCGACTGAACGGTGTCCTTTCAAACCGCTGAAGCCTTTTTCCGCCGCTTCGATTATAAATTTCTTTTCCAATTCTTCGTTCGGCAGTCTGAATGTTACATTCATCAGCGAGCGGTCTTCTTTGTTTTTAACGGTTCCCGAGTAGTAACCGCCGCTTTCGTCCATAAAACCGTATAACATTCCGGCTTTTTGTTTGTTTATTTCGTGCATTTTATCCAATCCGCCGAGATTCAAAAGCCACTTGTAAACCAAACCGATTATATAAACCGAGTAGGAAGGGGGCGTATTGTAAAGCGAATCTTTACCGGAATGAACGGAATAATTCAAATAAGTGTGAAGATCGTCCGAACTCCTTTCGAGCAAATCTTTACGAATTATAACCAGCGTGCATCCGGAAGGTCCCATGTTTTTCTGCGCGCCGGAGTAAATTAGTTCGTACTTGTTTACGTCAATTTTTCTGTGGAGAATATCTGAAGAAGCGTCGCATACCAGAGGAACATTTCCGACTTCCGGCTCGGACTTAAATTGAGTTCCGAAAATTGTGTTGTTTGAAGTAAAGTGAACATATGAAGCTTCCGGATCGAGTTTAAGTTCGCTCTGCCGGGGAAGTCTGGTGAAATTATCTTCTTCGGAAGAAGCCGCTATATTAACCGTCCCGACTCTTTTGGCTTCTTTAACGGCTTTCTTTGACCACGCGCCGGTAACAATATAATCTGCTTTGTTATTCGGAGGCATAATGTTCATCGGAATCATCGAGAATTGAAGCGTTGCGCCGCCCTGCAGAAACAAGACGCTGTAATTATCGCCGATATCAAGAAGGTTTCTCAAATCCGCTTCGGCTCCCTTAATAACATCGTCGAATGTTTTAGACCGGTGACTCATTTCCATAACCGACATTCCGGAACCTTTGAAATTCAACATTTCCTCTTGCGCTTGTTTAAGAACCTCAACAGGCAGAACCGCCGGTCCGGCGCTGAAATTATAAATTCTGTTTTCCATCCTCATTTTCCTTCTATTATTATATTCAATTAAATTGTGTGAACCAGTAATCCGTCGCGTAATTTCGGTTCGAACCATGTGGATTTGGGCGGCATAACCTCGCCTGCGTCCGAAATTCTCATCAGGTCGTCAACCGAAACGGGGTACATCGAAAAGGCGGCTTTAGCTTTTCCCGAATTGACTAATTTCTCCAATTCTTCGGTTCCTCTAATTCCGCCGATGAAATCAATATTTGTATCGGTTCTCGGATCTTCAATTCCGATGACCGGCTGAAGAAGATAGCGCTGAAGAATGCTTACGTCAAGATTATTTCCCACACTGTCCGGGTCTTCTTTTACATTTTCGTTCGGTTTCAGCAAATACCATTCTCCGCCGAAATACATGCAGATATTTCCGCGTTCGGGGGGATTTGGATTATCTGTTTTTTCGACGGAAAAATTTTCTTCAACTCGTTTAATGAAATCGTCGTCGGAGAGCGCGTTGAATTTTATCACCACTCTGTTGTAAGGCATTATGTGAAGCTGCTCGCCGGGGAAGAGGACCGCCATAAAATAATTGTACTCTTCTTCGCCCGAATGATCGGTGTGGGCTTCTTTCATCACTTTTTGAGCGCGCGCCGCGCTGGCGGCTCTGTGATGTCCGTCGGCGATATATAAATTTTGAGTTTTACCGATTTCAAAAATAATGATGTCGTTGTAATCTTCCGGAATTTCCCAAACGGTATGTTTTATTCCGTCGGACGAAGTGAAATCATAAAGCGGCTCGGATTCATTCATAGTTTTTTTAACCGCTTGATTAACTTCGTCAATTCCTTTGTAAGTCAAAAAGACCGCTCCGGTTTGCGCTTTTGTTGTAATAATATGATTCGTTCTGTCGTCTTCTTTTACTTTTCTTGTTTTTTCGTGTTTTAATATCACGTTGTTTTCGTAATCGGCTACTGAAAAAACGGCTGCAATTCCCGCCTGCTCATGTTCGCCCATAACAAGTTTATAAACGTAAAATTTAGGTTTTTTGTCTTGAATAAGCGGAGCTTCTTTCCTTAATCGCTCCAGATTTTCCCCGGCTTTTTCGTAAACGGACTTATCGTAAACGTCAACTTCCGCGGCTAATTCAATTTCGCT
>CAYNUJ010000197.1:0-5395 GCA_964400095.1 uncultured Melioribacteraceae bacterium | reverse complement strand
AGGAAGTTTCGCAAAGGCTTATAATAATTGTGGAGTATTCATTTGTAAATCAAATGTATGATTTCCATCCGCGGTTATACCTAAATTGTTTTATATTAAAGATTTACCGATTCGCAGAAAGAAATTGAAGAAAACAATTTTTTCTTAAAATCTTGCTTCCCGCCTCAGATTTACGCGTATCATAAATATCCTCAATATCAAAATGAAACACTCTTCAACAAGCTCAAAAGAAGGCGGAAGCGCCGAAATAGAGTGAAATCGAACAATAAAAGTTTGGCATCACTTTTGGAATTGATTATCTGTTAAAACTAGCTGAACAGTCAATTAAATAGATCGGAGGTTCCATTGAGAACTCTAAGACTACGAGTAACACTTCTGACAATTATTGTATCATCTTTACTGGGCATTAAAACAAACGCCCAAGAAATTACAAAAAGCATAGGAACATTTATTCCCGTCTCTCAAAACGGAATGGCAATAAATCCAAATCCAGTACAAGGTTCAAGTACGGCAATTATAACCGGTACTGCGACGGGCGTAAACGGCGTATATAAAATACAATCGGGTACTTATCAAGGTTATAATGTTTACGCAGGCACGTTCGACGGAACCGTTGACGGAGATGCAACTTATTATTATTGCATCGACTTGAATCACGGGTTAAAATATAACGAGGATTATGAGGATAACGGCAATACTTCCCCGGAGATCACTTATATTTTAAATAACTATTATCCTTATGCAAGCGGAAGCGGAGAATTGTCCGATTTAAATAAGGAAGCAGCCGCAGTACAGATTGCAATTTGGCATTTTTCCGATAACGCGCCGGTTAATTCCAATAGCGTTAATAATTCTAATGTACGCAGCAGAGCTAATGATATTATCTCGGACGCATCAAACAATGCCGGTAATATTTCGGCTCCACACACATTAACTATTACTCCTTCTTTTCAAAACGCGGCTTCCAATACGAATGCCAGTTTCACTGTAAAGATATCGGATGTTAATGGAAATGGAGTTTCGAACGTTCAAGTATCTCTTTCTTCAACAAGCGGTTCTTTGAGTACAAATTCAGTTACTACCGACAATAACGGAGAATCAGCCTTTACTTTAAGTCAGGGAAACGCGAATGATGCAACCGTTACGGCTAGCGCGTCGGTAGAAATTCCTCAAGGTACGCGTTACACACATAAAGCAAATCCTAATGGAGTTCAAAAATTAGTATTGGCTACTCCGGTCACTTCCACAGCGCAAGCAAGCGCCGAAGTTTTTTGGGGCGACGGAGAAGAACTGTGTATAACTTTAGACGACGGTTCCAAATTTACTATCGGCACGCTTTATACTACAACGCTTTCCAACGGAGACATAAGCGCAAGATTAGAAATTTCCAGAGATTATAACGATAACACTTACGATAACGATAAAAATCAAGCTCCCGATTATACAATCGGCTGGCCTGGAAATAATCATAAATTCGATCATCTGGCAAAAAGCGATAAAGCAGAATTCAAGGTTTATGACAATCAGAATAATGAAATTATTCACTTCGATTTAGATTATTTTGAAAAAAACCAATCCTCTTATCCTAGTACGTATGGTCCGAGGATCGAAAATCTCTATTCGGGGAATAGTAATGATATTGTTGATATAAATTCTTCGCTAAGCAGGAATTTTAATGATTACCATTATGTGCTTACAAATCATTCTCCTTTGACCGATAATAATTATACTCCTAATTCAAGTTATTTGAATTGGGAATATAGTATGATTTATGAATTTACAATTTCCGCTTCGGCTTTCGGTTCAAATAGTTTCGGAAGCGTGGACGTTGTTTCTCTTCACAATTCTCCCAATAAATTAGGAACGCCTAATAAAACTTCTCCGGAACCGTGCGTTTCATCATCACCCGCTTCAATAGGCGATAAAGTTTGGGAAGACGCAAACGGCAACGGAATTCAAGATAATAACGAAAGCGGAGTAAGCGGAGTAACAGTTAAACTATACGACTGCGACGACAATTATATTTCATCTACTACAACTGATAACAACGGAGAATATTCCTTTACTAATTTAACTCCCGGAGATTATTATGTGAAATTCGTATTACCCTCCGGATATACATTTACAACTAAAGACAGCGGTAACGATGATGCAGTAGATTCCGACGCCGACGTAAACACCGGTAAAACCGAATGCACAACTTTGGACGCCGGTGAAAACGATTTTTCTTGGGACGCCGGAATAGTTGAATGCGAAAGTTCGATCGGAAATTATGTATGGCACGATACAAACGCCGACGGAATTCAAAACAATAACGAATCCGGTATTGGCAGCGTAGTTGTAAAATTATACAAAGACAATCAGCAAACCGCAATGACAACCACCGATAATAACGGTCATTATGAATTTACCGGATTAAGCGCCGGAACATATGTAGTTGAAATAGCGGCAAGCAATTTTACAACCAACGGTAAATTCCCGACTAACAACGACGAAAAGTGGTACGCTTCAACGCCGAACGCTGGAAACGACGATGTCGATTCCGACGGAGACGTCGTTAGTCACAGATCTACGGTAACAATCGAATGCGCCGATAATTACGATGTTGATTTCGGATTTTACGTAACATCGTTCACATTCGAAAAAACCGGCAGCCAATCGGTTAACGCGGGCGACGATATAACTTATACGTTTACAGTTGTAAATACCGGCGATGTGGTTCTTCACGGCGGAGTTTCGGTATTCGACGCATTATTGAATCCCAGCGGCAACCATCAGATATGGAACCAGGTTGTACAGCCCGGCGAAACTAAAACATTTACGAAAACTTATACCACTACATCGGATGACTGCGATGAGTTAACCAATAACGCTACCGCAACGGGTCACCCTGTGCTTAATAATACGAATCTGCCTACAATTACAGCCGAAGACAGCTGGACAACGACTGTGATCTGTTCACAGCAAGATCCGGCACAAATAGGCGATAAAGTTTGGTTAGATTCTAATGAAAACGGAATTCAAGATAACGGTGAAAGCGGAGTTGAGGATATTACGGTAAAATTATTCGATTGCGACGGAAATCTTTACAGCGTAACAACCACAGACGCGAACGGAGAATACAGCTTTACTGTCCCCGGCAGCGACCTCGGCGATTATTATGTAGAATTTGTACTGCCCGACGGACATGCGTTCTCCCCGAAAGACCAGGGAAATGACGACGGATTGGATTCCGATGTGGATTCGGACGGTAAAACAATTTGCACTACATTATCCGCGGGAGAAGTTGATAATACTTGGGATGCGGGCATTTACGAATTACCGTTGAACGCAGATTTAAGCTTAACGAAAACCTCAAGCGATGATAATCCGAACGACGGCGACCAAGTTACATTTACCGTTACGGTTACAAACAACGGTCCTGCCGACGCTACCGGAGTGGAAGTAACCGACATTTTACCGAATGGTTTGATTTTTGTCAGCGCAGCAACTACTGCCGGTTCTTACGACGAAAACACAGGTATTTGGACAATAACTTCAACAATCGCATCCGGACACAGCGAAGCTCTTGAAATTACCGCGACTGTTGACGTTGAAGACTGCATCACTCAAACATTCGATTTGGGTATTGCAAAAGGTTTCAACCTGTTCGTGTGGAGAGATTTAAAAGCTCCTTCATCAGATATTGAAGGTAAGGTAGCTGTCGGTCGCGATGCGGTTCTTTCTAATTATTCTATTGCTGATAAATTAAACGGAAGTTTTTCTAACGATGACGTATTCATTGTAAACCGCGACCTATATTTTACAAGCGGCAGAGTATATTTCGGAAACGCAACTTACGGACGCGCTACGAATTTACCGAAAAATAATGTTTCGATTGACGGAACATTGCGGAAAGATAAGCCTATCGACTTTCACGCAGCAAAAGCTTATCTAAAAACCTTATCTTCCACATTAAACGGATATGCCGTAAACGGTACAACAACCTATCAGTGGGACGGAGTTTTCTTGACCGGCAGCGATCCTTATTTGAATGTGTTCTCCGTAAACGGAACAGAGTTGACAAATTCCACTTATATGGATATCAACGTGCCGAACGGAGCGGTTGTATTAGTTAATGTTTCCGGTAAAAATATTACTTGGAGCGGCGGATTGACTGTAACCGGCACCGATATTACTAACGTGCTCTATAACTTCCCGAAAGCGAAGAAACTTAAAATAACCGGCATAGATGTTCGCGGTTCGGTGCTTGCGCCCCGCGCTGTAGTTAAATTCAGCGATGGGTTGATAAGCGGACAATTGGTTGCAAAATCTATGATAGGAACCGGACAGCTAAATAATTCCCCGTTTGTAGGCAACATGCCTTGTCCTTCTGAAATTTCAAATATCGCGGAAATTTCCGCGGCGGATCAAGGCGATCCGGATTCAACGCCCGGCAACGGGGACGAGACGGAAGATGATTATGCCGTAGCAACTATTAACATCGGCGACGCTGATAACGGCGGCGGAGATAACGGTAGCGGCGACAACGGAAGCTGGGACCTCGCAAGTCAATTCCCTTTCCAGGAAATTGTTTGGACGATGGATAACGATAACTCAGGCAATATGCTTGCCGGCACTGTAGGCGGACACTTATATATTTCCTACGACGACGGCTCGAACTGGACTTGGATGAATGAAAATATGCTTATCGGATTTGTTTGGGATATCGCGGTTCATCCGTCAACCGGAGACATTTATATCGGCACCGAGCAGGGCGTATTCTACACTGCGGATCAAGGCAACTCGTGGACTGGTCCGGTATTAGGCGGAGACGTAAGAGCTTTGGTATTTGACGCGAGCGGAAACGCTTATGCGGGAATCTGGGGTCTCGGAGTATTCAAATCAACTGATAACGGTCAAAATTGGAGCGCTGTAAACGGAGGACTTTCTCCTTACGGTTTGGCTGTCCATTCTTTGGCAATTAACGGCAACGGAGATTTATATGCCGGTACATTTGGAGGCGGAGTTTACAAATCTACCGACGCCGCCGCGAATTGGAGTATGCTCGATGTCGGATACCCGTATGTATGGTCTGTAGGCGTTGATTCTCACATGAATGTTTACGCGGCTACTTACGGCGGAGGAGTTTACAAATCCGGCGACGCGGGCGACAACTGGTACGCTTACAACGACGGATTAAACGCGTCTTATGTTTATTCGGTAATTATTGACGCTAACGATAATGTTTATGTTGCGACCTGGTTAGGAGACGTTTATATGCTTAATAACGCTCCTTCCCCGTCGGCAGGCGGTAGCGACAATGTAAGCGGAACTTCTTGGACGTCTATAGGCTTAAGAGGAGTCGGCGTAAGCTCTCTCTTGGTGAACCCGGCTACAGGAACATTATTTGCCG
>CAYNUJ010000196.1:3028-5446 GCA_964400095.1 uncultured Melioribacteraceae bacterium | reverse complement strand
ATATTGAGATTCTTCTCCCGACAAAAATCGTCGGGATCAGAATGACAATTTCTCAGTTATACGAAGGTTCCTATTAGTAAACGTACTGCTTCGTTAAACTTTCCTCGGACTGCCTGCGCAGTGAATCTCTGTCGAGCTTCAGCATATTGACAATTTCATTTTTCAAATATTCAACTTGGTACGGCTTCGCTTCGTAATCGTTCAGATGGAGTATCGTCTGATTCGTAATTTGAATTCCGTATTTTTTTTCGATTAAATAACGATACAGCGATAACTGCAGAGCGTAGTGATAAAAATTACAATCCGGCAAATGCCGGGTCGCCGAAGTAATTCCGGATTTTCCGCCGTAAGATTTTGTATCGATTTTTTTATTTGTTTTCCAGTCGAACAGTTCGTAAGAGCCGTTGGATTTATTGTGAAGAATCAGATCGACCGTGCCGGCTAATTTCAGTTCTTTACTGTAAACAATTACTTCGGAGAATACTTCCGTATTTTCATCAATATTATTCTCCATCCATTTTACGCCCGCCTTGCTTTTAGGTGAAAGGGGAATTTTGCCCGATTTAATGAAATTTTCAATTTCCGCGTGAACAAGGGTTCCCAACTCAGCAGCGTTCTCCCAATTCGCTACAATGTCGCGCGGGTCTATTCCCATGTATTTCGGATGATTGAGTACGAGATTGTTCGCAATGCCGATGCTGTCGAACGGTTCGAAAAAATAATCTATAAATGTCGTGCATGAAGTGAATTTTACGTCCTCTCCGCTTTTCAATATATATTCGTGCGAATCTTCTTTCAGGTAAATATCGTCGTTATTTATTTTGCGCATTTTCTTCCGCTTTATTCTATAATTATTCCATTCAAAATTACATAATTATTCATCGTAAAACATTGCCGGAAGGTCTAAGCGGCTAAGTTTTCTCTAAGAATCCGTATTTAAAATTTGTGAATGTGAAAATATTCTTAATAATGTTTTTTTCATTTGAGGAATGCCGTCCAAAAAAAAAGATTTTTGTTTTTCGATATTATTTTAATAAGTTGCTAAAAAAAAGAGTTTGATTTGATTAGAAAATTTTTACTACTCGTCTTGTTTTGCGGTTCCGTTTATTCTCAAACCTCCGCAGATATTAAAAAATATAAGAACACCGCGAATTCAATAGTTAGGAAAGCCCTCGTTGAGGAAAAAGGATACATGCTTCTCGGCGAACTTTCACATTTCGGTTCCCGGCTGAGCGGTTCGCCAAATTATTATGAAGCCGTGGAGTGGGCGAAAGATAGAATGAACGATTTAGGATTAGCGAACGTCCGACTTCAAAAAATAATGGGACCTCATTGGGTTAGAGGCGGCGATGAAATTTTAGAAGTTGCGGCGGAGAACGACGTAAACCGGACTTTCAGCATCGCGGCGCTGGGGAAATCTGTCGGTACCGCCGATACATCAATAATCGCCGGAATAATTGAGGTAACCGGGTTCGACGATCTCGAATTAAAAAAAGATTACGTGAAAAATAAAATTGTATTTTATAACACTCCCTACGACCGGGGCGAAATTAATACATTCCGCGCATACGGAAAAGCGGTGCAGTATAGAGTTTTCGGCGCAAGCCGCGCGGCAAAGTACGGCGCGAAAGCTGTAATTATCCGATCGGTAGATTCAAAAATTGATAACGTGCCTCACACCGGCGTAATGCTTTATGATAAAGATTTCCCGAAAATTCCCGCTGCAGCAATTGCCAATCGCGACGCCGAATATCTGAGTTCCACTTTATCCGTAAATCCGCGGTTAAAATTGAGACTTAAATTAAGCTGTAAAAATCTACCGGATACTTCCGCTTACAACATAATAGGAGAAATAAAAGGAACGGAATTTCCCGATGAAATAATTGTAATCGGAGGTCATTTCGACAGTTGGGATAAGGGCTTCGGAATGCACGACGACGGAGCGCCTTGCATACAAACGATGGAAGCAATATATCTGCTGAAAACGCTTGGCATTCAACCGAAAAGGACTATCCGATGCGTTTTATTCGCCGACGAAGAAATAAGCGGCAGAGGCGCGATAAAATATGCCGAACTTGCCGCAGCGGATTCCACGGTAAAACATATCGCAGCAATTGAATCCGATAGAGGAGCTTTTACTCCGCGCGGTTTCAGCGTTAAAACAGATTCCGTTTCATTGGGGAAAATGCTCCTCTGGCTGCCGGTTTTAAATGAAGCGTCTATTGATTGGATAAGACCCGGCGGCAGCGGCGCGGACGTTGCGAAAATTAAAGGGACGAAAGCGCTGCTGGGCTACGTTCCCGACGGGCAGAGATATTTTGATCTGCACCATTCGGATAACGATATTTTTGAAACCGTGCACCCGAGAGAGATGGAACTCGGATCCGCGGCAATTGCAATTATGGCTCTCCTTTTGAG
>CAYNUJ010000196.1:0-2928 GCA_964400095.1 uncultured Melioribacteraceae bacterium | reverse complement strand
TTTTGAATATTTTCGTTTCTGAACTCTTCCCGTTGGTTTTGATTTTTTAACGGATTTCCCGCTGTTTTTTACAACTGGAGCTTTTCCGCTATTTTTGTAATAGACGGTTTTCTCTTTTAACCTTGCGTTTCTTTCATACTTTTTATTATTTCTCTTTCCTCTTTCGGCAATACTTCTATTAACCGACTTTTTCCCGCTGTAAACTCTATCGGGCGAGTAATTCTTACTGATTCTATTATTTCCTTTCCGAGTTCTATTAGTTACGGGTTTATTTTCGTTTAATTTTGTTCCGCGTTTAAGCGCGATTTTGTCCTTATGAACGGATGTGCGGTTTCCCCTTTTTATCTCCGTCCTATATGCATTGGGATATTTCCGCATACTTTTTTCGTCCGGCTCATAAACTCGAATTGTATTTCCTCTTTTTCTGCCGGAGGCGTCGTTATTGCGCGTAAAGACTAAATCGCGCGTGGCAACTCTCGTCCGGGAACGTTTTTCGATATAACGTCTATCGATTCCTCTGTTCACTATTCTATTATCGCGATAATCGTAATTTGTTCTCAATTTAGTTCTACCGTAAATTCTTTGAATTTGGCGGTCTCTAACAAAATAATTGTAAACTCTATCGCTGCCAAATCTATAGTAATTCACAAAACGCCAGTGATAGTAACGCGGATGCCAATTGAAAGTGAAATGAATTCCGACGCCGATTCTGAATTCTGCGTAAGGAGGCAATGGCGCCCATCCAATGTAGTTATCGTTGTATCGCCATTCAACCCACGCCGGCGCCCATTCGTAATCGGGCATCCATATCCATCCGTAATAATCGTCGTAAATCCATCTGCCGTAATGGTAAGTTATATTTCCGAAAGGTTCGTAAGAATCCCAATACCAGCCGTAATTTGTCCAGTTCCACCTTCCAATAGAATATGGCGCCCACCCGTAATTCACTCTCGAAGGACGCCAGACAATTAAATCGGCGTCCAATTCAATCCATTCTCCGTATGAGGAAAGTTCATAATAAAAATAGTTGAAATTTACGGCGTGACCTCTCAAATTTCGCGCATCCGAATCAAAACTGAACGCTAATATCAGTATTATTATTCCCAACATTAACTTTTTCATTTTATCCTCCAAGTTTTTCAATAAGGGGACTCAAAAGATGTGCCAGGAGATTTTCTTTGATTTCTGCAAATATTTTGATGTAATCACGAGGAATTGTCTATTTTTCAGTACACTGACTGCGCAGATAAATGTTAAATACCGACAGCTGAATAATGATGAGTGTACTTCACGGAGAATCAGTTTAAAATAATCAGAACTCGACAGCTAAATTCCATTTTGTATAAAACGTTATGATTACTTAATTTTAATTTTATTATTAATATCAATTTTTAGGAATATTATGAAAACTCGAACTATTATTATTGCAGCCGCTTTTTCGGCTTTAACCATCTCATGCTCAAATGAAATCCCGAAGGAAAATAAAATGTTGAAAGAAAATATTGATAAATTTGCGCCCACTAAAATTGAATACGACCAATCTTTATTGGATAAGAGACAGCAGGTTGTTGTAGAGAAACTTTACAGAGCGGCAAAAATTATCGACGATATTTATTTGGATCAGGTATATTCGAAGAATTACGAAATTCGCTCCAAGCTTTCCGAATCGAATAAACCCGAAGATAAATTAACTCTTGAGTTATTCAATATTATGTTCGGACCGTTTGACCGGCTTACTCACGACACACCGTTTTATGGTTCGGAAACAAAACCCGCCGGAGCAAATTTTTATCCTTCCGATATGACAAAAGAGGAATTCAACTCATGGATTGAAAATCACCCTGACGATAAAGACAATTTCACATCCGAGTTAACCGTAATCAGACGTAAGCAGGGTAAATTAATAGCGATACCTTACTCGCAATATTACAAAGATAAATTACAAAAAATATCCGCATTGATGAATGAAGCGGCGGATTACGCCGATAACAAATCGCTAAAAAAATATTTACTCTCGCGTTCCGAAGCGTTTTTAAGCAACGATTATTTTCAGAGCGATATGGATTGGATGGATTTAAAGGATCATACTATCGAAGTAGTAATCGGACCGTATGAAGTTTACGAAGACGGAATGTTCAATTACAAAGCTTCGTTTGAATGTTTTCTTACGTTAGTCGATCCCCAAGAGAGCGCGAAACTCAAAAAGTTTGCCGCTTATCTAAACGATATGGAAAAGAACCTTCCGATTCCGGAAGAATATAAAAATTTCGACCGAGGGAGCGAGTCTCCGATTATGGTTGTGCAGGAAGTGTTCTCCGCGGGCGATACGAAAGCCGGAGTTCAAACATTAGCGTTTAATTTGCCGAACGACGAAAGAGTTCGTAAAGCAAAAGGCTCCAAAAAAGTAATGCTTAAAAACATTCACGAAGCCAAATTTAAAAAACTCCTCTTCCCTATTGCCGAAAGAGTTCTGAACGAAAAAGACTTGGATTATGTTACTTTCGAAGGATTTTTCAATCATACATTAATGCATGAAATGTCTCACGGAATCGGTCCCGGTTTTATAACCGTTGACGGAAGAAAAACCGAGGTAAAAAAAGAATTAAAAGAAACTTATTCCACAATGGAAGAATGCAAAGCCGATATTCTCGGAATGCTCAACAATATATTCATGATAGAAAAAGGCGTTTATCCGGCGTCGTTCGAAAAACAAGTTTGGGCTACGTTTTTAGCCGGCATCTTTCGTTCCGTCCGCTTCGGAATTAACGAAGCTCACGGAGGAGGCAGCGCGATAATTTACAACTATCTGCTTGAAAAAGGGGGTTATTATTACGACTCCGAAAAAAATACAGTCGGAGTAAATTATGATAAAGTTTACGAAGCGCTCAAACAATTGGGACACGATCTGCTTATGATACAAGCAACCGG
>CAYNUJ010000195.1:0-5535 GCA_964400095.1 uncultured Melioribacteraceae bacterium | reverse complement strand
CCGTTATGTACTTGGTAAATTTATGGATCTTAAACAAAATTCATTTTTGAGTTTGGTGGAATTAGCAGAAACTATAAAGGAGTTTCAATCTTTAGATTTTAACTTTTCTTCCATTTCGGATGCTAATAAATTATTTCTGAAAATAATAAAAGGTTTTCATGTTTTCCCTTTAGAATGGCGAAAGGGTATCCTTTATAGAGCTAGAAAACATACAAATACACAACTATTCAAAAACACAAAAGAGTTAATTTATCCTATTAATCCATCAAAATATGGAAGATTTAATAATGTTGGGCAAAGTATTTTTTACGGTGCTATGTATCGCGATACTGCAATGGTCGAGTTACGTCTTAACAAAGATGACGAAATTACTTTGCTTGAATCTACTAGAATAAACTTAGACAGTACTCCTTTATTCATGGAGGTTGGCGTTAAAGAATTAATAGTCAATCAAAATCATCAACCAAATTTTACTAAACTCAATAATCGCCGAATGAAAAAACTTCTCAATACAGAAGAAAAGAAAATTAGATATGAAATGATAAATAATTTCCTAATTGATGAAATAACAAAGGTCGTTTCAGACAACGAAGTTTATAAGTATAAAGCAACCATCTCCATCGGTCAATATTATTTATGCAATATGCAAACCATTGGAATGATGTATCCAAGTATAAGTAGAAATGGAACTGGTTGTCTTGCAATTAGACCTGAATCATATCATCAATATTTTACACCTCACAAATGTTATAAGTGCATTGTAACGAATATTGAAGATAACGGCAAAATTGGAATATATTGCGAAAATGAATCAGTATTTTTTGATGATGAGGGGAATATTAATTGGAAACTGTAAAGTGATATGATATGAAAGATTTATTAAAATTCTTTTCTAGAATTGGTATTTTGTTCTTTTCGTACATAACGTTATAAAGGATTCATCTCGAAGCCCCGATAAAAAGAATCGGGGCAGGCGCGAAAACGGTGCGGCTTCCCGCCAAAAAGACGGCGGGCAGGTTTGGTATTTTGGGGTTTACGTTGTTCGTGATAAATTGTAGTTTAACAGTGGTGCAGTAAGATGAATTTTTTAATAATTATCCGCCTACGTAAAAACAACTAAGGCGGACAGGTTGGCTGTGGTTTTTCAGTCCGTCATTGTTGTTTGGGTCGGACCCCGACAAAAAGACTCGGGGCAGGCGGATGAAAAGCAAAGCCGTTAAACCTCCTATTTTTGATATGGCTGATAAATGCGTTTGCATTCCCACATCAATTGTGTTACATTTGATTGTCTTTAAAATAAACTGTAAGGAAGATAAAAATGGCAGGCACAATTATAAACACTCGCGTTGACCCGGAAATACTCGAGGATGCCGAAAAGATTTTAAAAACTCTCGGAATCAGCCGTTCAGTAGCGATTAATATGTTTTACCGAATGGTTATCCTAAAGAAAGGTATTCCGTGGCAGCCTACTCTTGATGAAACCGAATATATAATGAGTAACCCTAAACTTGCAGATCAAATCGAACAAGGCATTAAAGATTTTGAAGATGGTAAATTCTTTCCGGCTCCCCAAAAGGTATTAGATGAGATCAATAGCCTTTAATAATCGTTCGTTCGAGGAATATGAAAAGCTTCGACAAAAGAATAAAGCGCTGCATAAGAAACTGGTAAAAATACTTGTGGAAATGCAGCGTGAAAATCCCTGGGAAGGCGCAGGGAAACCGGAATTATTGAGGGGAAATCTAATGGGATTATGGTCGCGCCGTCTCACGGATAAGGATCGAATTGTTTACCGTTTTGATGATAAAGTGATATATATTTTTGCGATCGGCGGACATTACGACGATAGATGATTAATGCCGCTCAACTCTGTCGAATTTGAATAAAATTCAAAAGTATTCTAAAAGAGCAGTCTCAAATATTGACTGTAAATCACTATAAAGGACTCATCTCGAAGTCCCCGTCAAAAAATTGCGGACAGGCGGGGTGAAAAACGGAGCTGTTAGGCTGCAATTAAAATGAGAAAATTATGTATAAAGCAACAATCGTTTATTTAGCATTTTTATTTATATTTTCAAATAGTTGTGCTCCTAAAATAGGTTACGGTGAGGAGTATGAATCAAAGATACAAGAATTGAGTAAAGCGTATGATTTTTTTAAGAACAAAAATTATGAAAAAGCTATAATTGCATTGAAAGATTTTCATGAAAAATATGATTCAAATTACTATGATTATGAAACAGTAGCGTTATTAAGCGACTGTTATTATAATACCGGCGCATCAATAGACGGTGCAAATAATTACTTATTTGCAATAAATGAACTAAAAACATATATCGATACCACTAAAAAGAAAGTGACTTATCAAAATTTAGCGTTAAACGATTTAGAGAAATGGTATAGTAATTATCCAATGTTTCCTGAAGAATTAAAATCATTTAATTCTAGAGATGAATTACCACAACCAATTAAAGGATTAGTGGAATTTCAAAATAGAATTAGATATAATTTTGAAAAAAGCGGTAGAATAATTTTAAATGCCTTGATTGATGAATCCGGCAATGTTTTAGATATAGTAGTATTAAAATCATTTAGCGAAGAAGCTGCCATTAACTCAATGAAAGCCCTGAAAAATACAAAATTTACAATACCTAAAAGAAAAGGTAGAATTGCAAAAACTTGGATAGCAATTCCAATATCGTTTAAGTAGCTAAACAAAATAAAATTATTACTCTCGAGGTCTAAGATGAATACATACACATATAGTGAAGCAAGGCAAAAACTTTCTATGGTATTAAACAAAGCAAAAAAAGATGGTAAAGTAATCATTAAAAGAAAAGATGGAACAGTCTTTGAGATTAAAGCTATTACTGAAAATAAATCTCCTTTAGATGTTAAAGGTATAAAGCTAAATCTAAAAGCGGATGAAATAATTAACTATATTGAGGATAGTAGAAACTCAAAGCGCTTTGGCAACATCACCGGCAAATCTCCGTAGAAATTATGGCGGGTTCACACCTAATTTATGTCCGGCGGCTTATTGCCGTCCCATTTTATGGGGCGGTTTGAGATGCTCAACGCTGAAAATGGACTTTAGTCCGAAAAGAAGAATTAGTTTAACCCAAATTATGCAATAGAAAAAACCCTATTGCATAATCGACTAATATTTTCTAAGGTTTGAACCCACTGTGTGTAATAACCGTTTAGGTTCAAACCAAGAAAATCTAAGTCGGGGTTAAACCCTTATACAGCTAAGTGTTTAGCAAGATTAATATCTCGCTGCTGTTTCCTAATGCATAATCCGGGTTTAAAGGGGAAAAAAACAAAAAAAAGGGCTGTCCAAAAAGTCTAAAAATGTCATTTCGATCCCGAATTGTCAGGAGAGAAATCTATTGAATTCGCTCTGTTATCAAAGATTTCTCTTCCGACAAAAAACGTCGGAATCGAAATGACAGATTACTTTTTGGACAACCCCGTCAGGAGAAGTAAATTGAGTATTTACTTTTGTGCAATACTTTTTATTTGGAAGCCAAAACTTTTATAACGTCTTTTTCAAAATTTTCTTTTGGAACAAGCCCCACATAATTGGCTACAATTTTTCCTCCGCGGTCAATTACAAAAGAAGTGGGTATCGATCTTATTCCTCCGTACTGCTGAGTAACTTCCATAGTGCCGTGTACAATGGGATAATTAATTCCGTATTCTTTAATGAACGGAACAACGTTTCCTTCGGTGCCGCGGGAAATTTTGTCTAACGAAATTCCTATTATTTCAAGACCTTTATCTTTGTATTCTTTTTTGAGAGAAATCAAATCGGGAACGCCTCTGCGGCACGGCGGGCACCATGTAGCCCAAAAATCGATAATTACAACTTTCCCTTTATAATCCGAAAGTTTCACCGTTTTTCCGTCTGTTGAAGTTAGCGCAAAATCCGGAGCGGTTTGAACTTCCGCCTCTACATTCGAGTTGTAGCCCGGAGGCAACGGTCCTTCTTCCGATTCGCCGTTTATATTATTCATTACAAACAGCATAAGCACAATGATAAAGAACATACCGGAATAAATATAACTCCTCTGCTTTTTAGTGAATCCGAATTTAATATCTTCATCTATTTTTTTTTTGTCTTTCATATTTCAATCCTTTAATTAAATTACAGTTGCAAAATTAAGCTTTAATAAGCATACTATTCAAGTCATTTACAAATTCTTTTATTTGATTTTCGTCGAAACCTTTTTCCTTCGCCGCGTTTTCCAACGATCCCCAAATCGGTTCGCCGCATCTGAGACATCTTATTCCTTTTTCCATCAAGTAAACAACCGAGTCGGGTAAAAGGTTCACTAAATCTTCAATTTCTATTTCTTTTGTTATCTCATTCGCTTTCATTTTTTATCTTCCCTTTAAGCGGAAACCCCAATATTAAACCGATCAATGAACCGTAAGCCGTTGAAATATAAGGATTCCCGGTTATCAAGCATCCGCTGTCGCAGCCTATATAATAATAGTATGAGAACCCTGCCGCGGCTCCCAATAAGGTTAACGCTCCCAACTTTATTTTCCAATTTATTTTCATCTTCGCCCGTAAATTAATATTGTTGATATAATATATTTGTCATACCGCTTACAATTACCTTTCATTCGAAATTAAACCGTTATTAACAAACAAAAGCGGTTTTTAACTTAAACTGATAAAACGGAGTTTGTTTGCTTGTTATTAGATGCTGTATTGTCAATCGAGATTCAAATATTCGGATTCAATAATGATGCTAATTTGTGAAATATTATAAGTAAATATACAACATAATGTAATCTTATCTTTATAATTAACAACTCTTGTGGTATATTTGAAGCAATTTAAAATCAAAGATAGGTTAATCATGCCGGTAGCAAAAAGGATAAATAAGATAGTCGTTTCCGAAACAATGAAAATTTCGGCAAAAACAATTCAACTGAGAGCCGAAGGTAAAGACGTTATAAATTTGAGCGTCGGAGAACCGGATTTCCCAACTCCGCAGAATATTAAAGACGCGGCTGTAAGAGCCATTAACGACAACATGACAAAGTACACTATTAACTCCGGTATCGTTGAACTTAGAAAAGCAATTGTTCAAAAATTGAAAAACGACAACGGACTCGATTACGCGTTGAACGAAATAATTGTTTCCAACGGCGCCAAGCACAGTTTGTATAATGTTTTTAACGTATTGGTGGACGACGGCGACGAAGTAATCATTCCCGCTCCCTACTGGGTTTCCTATCCAAATATGGTAAATCTTGCCGGAGGAGTTCCGGTTGTAATCAATACAACGGAAGAAACGGGATTCAGAATTACTCCCGAACAATTAAGCGCTGTCATTACTCCTAAAACAAAAGCCCTCGTTTTATGCAATCCCTCCAACCCTACGGGAGGGGCTTATTCCGAAAACGAATTACGCGGATTGCTTGAAGTAATTAAGCGGCACGATTTTTATATAGTTGCGGATGAAATTTATGAAAAGCTGATCTATGACGGTTTTACGTTTACAAGCTTTCCTTCGT
>CAYNUJ010000194.1:0-5624 GCA_964400095.1 uncultured Melioribacteraceae bacterium | reverse complement strand
CGATTGAGTTTTGGAATTATTACTCAATATTTTAATGTTAATTACAGAAAAACTTTAGGTTATGCCGGGGAACTTGACGCAATATCGCTTTCGGCTGGGAAATCATTTTTTAACGGTCTGCTCACTCCGTCGTTTGGATTATCCTTTACTGATTACAAATTATCTTCCGACAGTGAAAAGAATAAACTGGTCAGTATTCTCACCGGTGTGAACGTGCGTCCTTGGAGAACATTTTCTTTCGATGTGCAGGGACAGTACTTAAATAATAAATACTATCAAAATGATTTCAGAATATTTCTAAAATTAAATTATTGGTTCAATACTAAACTGGGTATAATTTAACATGAGAATTCGATATATATATACCGGTATTATTGCCGCCGTTATTCTAATTATTGCCTTTTCGGCTTCTACCGTGATGCAGGAACAGACCGATATTAAAGAGAATAAAAATCTGATTAAATTCTCACACAAAAAGCATCTCGAAATGGTAACCGACGATTGTACCGACTGCCACTCAGCCGTTCCCGAAAGTTCGTTAATAACAGACGAACTTTTACCGGTAATGGATAACTGCGCAGATTGCCACGAAACGGAAGATGACGAGGAATGTTCTACTTGTCACTACGAAGATGTTTACGAACCGCTTGTTCCGAAAGTATCTCCCGTTATCTTTAATCATAAATTTCATATTTCCGAGCAAAAGTTGGAATGCCGTACTTGTCATCAAGGATTGGAAAAAGTGGATTACGGTTTTGAATCGGAGACAATTTTCCCCGCGATGAACATTTGCGCCGATTGCCACAGCGCCGAAAAAACAGCAACAATAGCCTGTGAAGCATGTCATATTTCAACGGTCGATTTATATCCGCAATCGCATAAAGTAGCGGATTTCGAAACAAGTCATAAGTTCCTTGCTCAAGACTCCGACGCTAATTGTAATGTCTGCCATGAGACGGAAAGTTTCTGCGAAGATTGTCACGTTGTTACGGTAAGAATTGATGAGACGAATAAGTCGGGCGACTTTTATATTCCCTATTCGCCGCATAATTTTAAGGACGGCGTCGCTCAGCAGGTTATTACGAGAAGACACGAATTGAATTACAGATACACGCACGGCATTGATGCGATAGGAAAAACATCCGAGTGCCAAACATGTCATCAAAAAGAAACCTTCTGTACGGAATGTCATACTTCCGAAAACGAAGATTTCCTGATTGAAGGGAATATGCCTAAGACGCATCTTGCGCCGAATTTTACAACTCTCGGTGTCGGAAGCGGCGGCGGAGAACATGCGGTTCTAGCTCAAAGAGATATTGAAACTTGCGCCGCTTGCCATGATGTGGAAATGGGCGATCCGGTTTGTATTACTTGCCATGTGGATAACGATGGAATTAGAGGAACAAATCCTAAAACACATCCGGACGGCTTTATGAGTACTGTCAATGGAGATTGGCATAACGACGATGGTTCTGTTTGCTTTGCATGCCATGTAACCGCCAGCGCCACTACTGGCACGGCGGGAATTAATTTCTGCGGTTACTGTCACGATAATAATCCCGGTTAATCTTAGAAGGTTTAGTTATGAGAAATTTTATTAAATATATCTTTTTTGTTGCTTTAATTTTTACCGCCATGTATTGCAGCGATTATTCTTCCAGCGTTGAGCCTGTAACTACTCGCGGTATTCATCCCGACGGATGGGCGGATAAAGTAAGTTCAAATTTTCACGGCAGTTTTTTGGCAAAGAATAATTTTGATACTGATTTGTGTAAAACATGCCATGCGGAAGATTTTTCCGGGGGTACAACCGGGCAGGCGTGTGCGGACTGTCATTTAGTTCACCCGAATGATTTTGCCGATTCCACAGCCGCATTGCCGCATTTCGAATATATGATGGAAAACGGCTATCCCTTAAAAAATTGTCAATTCTGTCATGAAACCGATTACAGCGGCGGCGCGACCGGAGTTGCATGCACTCAATGCCACACATCGCCCGCGGGACCGGAAGCGTGCAATACCTGCCATGGAGATTTTAACGATACAACCGGAGTGCGAATTTCTCCTCCCCGCGCCGTAAATGACGAAACAAGTACTTCTTACAGGGGAGTCGGCGCACACCTCTCGCATACTTTTAATAATGATTTGAGAGATCCGCTTGACTGCGAAGAATGCCATATTGTTCCGCAGTCTGTTTTCGATCCTACTCATATCGACGGAACGCCCCACGCGGAAATAACTTTTGGCGACTTGGCGCAAAATAACGTCGCGAATCCAGTTTTCAATTCCGACAGTTTGAAATGTTCCAATGTTTATTGCCACGGAAACTTTGTGTTCTTAAAAGATTCTGCCGGCGGCAATAGCTGGAATTATACGGATACGGCAATCGTTGGGAATAAATTTAGTCCGCATTGGACTCAATTGGACGATACTCAAGCCGAATGCGGCACATGCCACGATTTACCTCCGAAAGGACATCAGAATGCCGGAAATGATCCTACCGCATCAACTTGCGGCGGATGCCATGTTGGTATTGTGGATGCGAATGGTATTATTGTTGGAAAGGACAAGCATATCAACGGGCAGAAAAATGTATTCGGCAATTAACGCGTTAATTGCAGATTGAATTTTATTGACCCCGCACTTTGCGGGGTTTTTTTATCCCAAATATGAGAAAAGGAGTTCTATTATTCGAGATACATCAATTAATCAATTATTCGGGGGATAATAAAAAAGAAGTGATTATTTATCTGTTTTGTAACTCCATGTATTACAAACGCTTACAGTTCAGCGGCATTCAACTATTTCAAACAATTGTGAAAATTATGAGTTATTTTTAGGTGTTGAAATAGTAATAATTGGCATAAATTTAGATATAAATTAACGAACAATTTTGGTTTAAAATGTTAGACATAATTCATCTTTTTAATTGGCTTCTGCCGTTGTTTTACGCGGTTTCATTCGGTTTGTATTTAGCCGCTTTTATAAGGGCAAAAGGGCAGTTGACTAATGTTAAGCGAGTTTCGCTTTTTATAACTCTTTTAATTCATGGCATTTACCTTTTACTGCGTACAATTGAATTTCAGCACGCGCCGATAACGACTAAATTCGAAGTCTTTACGGTGCTCGCATTCGCGATTTCGTTTTCCTATTTTATTCTTGAACTTATTACGGATGTTAGAGGCACCGGAGCGTTTATCATTTTCTTTTCATTGATTTTCCAAATTCTCTCCTCCCTTTTTATTGAGGATTTATTGGTTGTAAATGAAATATTAAGAAACAGATTTTTAGGACTGCACGTTATAAGCGCGTTATTGGGCTACAGCGGATTTACTATCTCCGCGGTTTACGGAATTTTATTTTTTATGCTGTATAAAAATTTAAAGAACCAGAAATACGGTTTCTTATTCGAGAGGCTTCCCAGTTTGGAAGTTCTCGAAAAGATGAGTTTTTATGCGGTTCTAATCGGGTTTACAATGCTGACAATTGCTATAGTAATAGGAGTTATTTGGCTTCCGGATGCGTTCCCGGATTTCAGTTATTTGGATCCGAAGATTGTAACAACAGGAATTGTGTGGCTGGTTTATACCGGAGGCATCCTAACAAAAAAAATATTAAGGCTATACGGTAAAAAGGTGATATTATTTTCAATTTTCGGATTTGTATTCGCTCTTTTATCTTTTGTTATTACCGGAATTGTTCAAAGTACATTTCATTCGTTTAATTGAGAAGAAAAATCGATAATGGAAATTGTTGGTATATCCGTAAATCATAGAACAGCAGAAATTGAGTTAAGAGAAAATTTACATTTGTCGAAAGACGAAATTTACGCTCTTATTCCGGTTCTAAAAGAAAAGTATTTTCACGTTGGATTTGTTCTTTCTACATGCAATAGAACGGAAATATTCGGGGTTCCCAAAAAAGAATTCGGTAATTATGAAGATATTTTGGAAGCCATTTATAGAGTTAAACCATTAGACGGGATATCGATTAAAAATTTCGAGCGGTACTTTGCATGCAGCGCGGTAAGACATCTCTTTAAGGTCTCATCCGGAATAGATTCGATGATTACGGGCGATAGTCAAATTTTAGCGCAAACTAAAGAGGCGTTCCAAATAGCCGAAGATATGGATTTTGTCGATTCGGTTCTCAAAAGACTCTTCGACACGGCGGTTAAAGTCGGGAAAAGATCAATCAAAGAAACCTCAATCGGTCAGGGAGCCGTATCCGTAAGTTATGCTTCCGTTCAGGTAATTGAAAAAATATTCGCGAACCTTCAGGATAAGAAGGCTTTAATTATCGGAGCCGGAGAAACCGGCAGGTTAGCTGCGGTTCATTTGAGAGATAAAGGAGTAGGCAATTTAACGATTACTAACCGGTCGTTTAATAAAGCGGAATTTTTGGCTGAAAAGGTTGGCGGATATGTGCTGCCTTTTGATAGTTATAAAGAGAAACTCCAGAATTTTGATATTATCCTTTCAGCTACCAGCGCGGCAAATTTTATTGTCGATTTCAACGACGTAAAATTGATGATGAAAAAAAGACGCGGTTCGCCGGTGGTTCTTATGGATATTGCTATTCCGAGGGATATTGACCCTAAATGCGCGAGACTTGAAAATGTGTTTTACAACGATATTGATTCGCTTCAAAAAATTGTTGATGAAAATATAGAGAAAAGGAAAAAAGAAATTCCGGTAGTGAATTCAATTATAGTTGAGGAGATGGAAGCGTTTTATAGTTGGTACAATACGCTGAACGTTATCCCGACAATAAAATCTTTCCGAGAATTTTTCGATTCAATTAGGGAAGACGAACTTAGAAAAATTAAACATAAAGTATCCGAAGAAGATTACATAAAACTTGAAGATATGACGAGAAGAATGGTGGGGAGATTATTGCACTATCCGACCATTAAACTTAGAGAAGTAGCGGAGAAGGGAGATAACGGACGGGAAACGGTCAACTATTCTTTGCTGCTGAAAGAATTATTTCACTTGAACGGAATTGATTCGGACAAATCTGATTATAAGGAGAATAATAGTGAAGAATGAGAATTTGATTATCGGTTCGCGCGGAAGCGACCTTGCGCTTTGGCAGGCGAATTTTGTGAAAAAACAATTGGAAAAAGCTCATAAAGGATTGAAAGTTGAAATTAAATTGGTTAAAACCAAAGGGGATAAAATTCTCGACACCGCACTTTCGAAAATCGGCGACAAGGGTCTATTCACAAAAGAACTTGAAGTGGCTTTGCTGAACGGCGAAATTGATATTGCGGTGCACAGCTTAAAGGATTTGCAAACGGATATTCCCAAAGGACTGAAACTCGCCGCCGTTACAAAACGGCACGACGTGGAAGACGTTTTAATTGGGCGCAAAAGGAATATGACTATTGATAAACTCCCGGACGGCGCAACCGTTGCAACCGGTTCTTTGAGAAGAAAAGCGCAGTTAAAGCATCTTCGTCCCGATATAAAAGTGGTTGAATTACGCGGCAACGTTCCGACGAGAATAAATAAATTTTTAAAATCGAAATGGGACGCCATTATTCTTGCCCGTGCGGGAGTGGAAAGATTGAAATTAAAAAAACACGTCAGTTCGATAATTCCGAAAGACGTTATTCTTCC
>CAYNUJ010000193.1:0-5633 GCA_964400095.1 uncultured Melioribacteraceae bacterium | reverse complement strand
ACCTCTTTCGCTGAGCGTTGGAGCAACGCAGAGATTTTCTATGTGTATTCTTTTCGGCGACGATTTGCAGGATTTAACTTTTAACGCGATAACTTCCACTAAAATATTGGAAGCGGATTATCGTTTTGCCCAGCCGCCGGCTAAACCTCTTGTTTCAGCCGTTCCGGGCGACGGGAGGGTCACTTTATATTGGGATACTAGAGCGGAAGAATCGGTTGATCCTCTATCCGGTAAAAAAGATTTTCAGGGATATAAAATTTACCGCAGCCGTGATTATCAGTTCGGGGATGTTTTTACCATTACCGACGGAAGGGGAATTCCCTTCCTTGGCAGACCTTTGGCTCAATTCGATCTAAAAGATTCGCTCAGCGGTTATCATCCCGTTGAGTATGCGGGCAGAGCGGTTAAATTTTATCTCGGCGATAATACCGGTTTAGTGCACGAGTATATTGATTCTACGGTAACAAACGGAAATACTTACTATTATTCCGTTGTCGCATTCGATTCGGGCACTAACGAGATTCCGCCGACGGAGAACCAATCGGTAATTCTAAGAGACCCTATAACGGGAGAACTGACGTTCGACGACAACACGGTGGCAGCCACGCCTGGTCCCATTAGTATTGGTACAATTGACGCCGAAGCGGGGATTGGCGGTTCGCCGAATCAGTTAACCGGTAATTCCACTGGCAACATAAAGATTAAAGTTCTCGATAATCTTAAAGTGAAAAATAAAACGTATCTTATTGAATTTAACGACAAAACTTCGTATAACGTGAAAGATTCAACGGGTATAATCGAAACGGTATTTTCAAAAGATACTGTATTTGTGGATTTAAGCAACAAAAATATTGACGTCGCGAGCGTTGTTGTTAAGGATGCCGGCGGCACAATAGTGGATAAAGGAAAGTATTTTGTGAATCCTTCGTTCGGTAAAATTCGCGGTCTTCATCAAGGCGATTTACCTAAGGGTGAGGAATTTACAATTTCTTATAAATACTATCCGGTATTTAAAAGTTCTTATTTGAATGATGAGGATTCTAACCCGTCATTTGACGGACTTAAAATTTACGTTCAAAACGATGCTTTGAACCTTGACTATGATAATTCGGGCTGGCTGAACGACCCGCAGACTAATGTAAACGATTCGCTTAACTTCAGCCCGCCGCAGGTAGGTAGTCCAATCTCGAGATTCCATTATAGAGCCGATTGGGAGGTGCGATGGAATAATTTAACCGAACATGCGGAATTTAACGGAACCGATACTGTTATGGTTTACGACGAACCGGGAGATACCGTAAGGTCTAACTTGAGTCCCGTTGTACGGAAAACTATCTGTCCGTTTACTATCTGGAACTTAACGGATAACGTTCCGGCTCAATATTTAGTGATTGAGAAAACCGGTTCGGACGCGGAAGCGCCCGGACGGTGGAATTTCGGAGAGTGGATTGTTGTACAGCCTCAAGGAGACCCGGGATTCAACACGAGTTACGATCTCCTATTTACATTGCCGACGGATTCTACAGTTACTCCCGCACTTCCGAAATCGGGCGATGTTTATAAGGTTATGACTACTAAACCGTTCCAAGCAGGCGATAAATATGTGTTCAATACTTTACCCGCTAAATTTTCAAGCGGAGTCGCAAAGAATAATTTAGATAAAATTTTCGTTGTTCCAAACCCTTACGTGGCATACAGCCCCGCCGAGGGGCCAGGAAGAACAGTAGAAAAACGGGGAGACAGGGTTCTGCAATTCAGGAACCTTCCTCCAATTTGTACTATACGAATTTATACTATTACCGGAGATTTGGTAGATACAATCGAAAAGAATGATAACTCTTCGATGGCTGCTTGGGATTTGCTTTCCGTTGAAGGACAGCGGATTGCCTACGGAGTTTATATTTATCATGTCGAAGTTCCCGGTGTTGGAGAAAAAATTGGAAGATTCGCGGTTATTAAATAAGCCTTCGGGCATTATTAACGGAGGAAGTTTATGAAAGTTATCAACATAAAAATATTAAGCGTTTTAATCATAATCGGTCTTGTTCCGGTATCTAAAGCGCAATTATTCAGAAGCACGTCTAAGGTAGGCACAACGGCGGCTCAATTCTTAAAAATAACTCCCGGCGCAAGAGCCGTTGGAATGGGAGGAGCTTTGACCGCCATTGACGGAGATGTTTATTCGACGTATTACAACCCGGCGGGAGTTGCTCGCAATTCGAACAACGGACAAGTAGCTTTCAACCATGCAAGCTGGCTCGCGGATATGAGTTACGATTACGCCGCCGCCACTCTTAATATTCAAGGCATGGGAACGCTTTTCGCCACTCTCACCTCATTCCGCGTTCCCGAAGATAAAGTTAGAACATTTACCAACCCTGAAGGGGACGGACGTTTTTGGGACGCCGGCGCAATTGCTATCGGTTTGGGGTTCGCCCGTCAGTTAACCGACCGTTTTTCAATCGGCTTCCAAGCTAAATTTATACACGAATCCGTTTGGAATTCCAGTTCGAATGGTTTTGCCGTTGATGTGGGTACGCTTTACGAAACTCCGTTTAACGGACTTAAAATAGGCGCGGCTATTACAAATTTCGGCACTCAGATGCAATTGGACGGACGAGACATACAGTTCAACTATGACCCGAACGATGATATTAACAGCGGTCCGAATAATATTCCCGCCACTTACCAAACCGCCGGTTTTGACCTTCCTCTCACTTTCCGAATCGGACTGGCGATGGACCTCGTAAAGAACCGTTTTATAAGAGTTACGGGAGCAATCGACGCTAATCATCCGAATGATAACAGCGAATATATCAATAGCGGATTGGAAGTTGCCTATGATGAGATGTTTTTCGTGAGAGCCGGTTACCGTTCTCTCTATAAAGATAATTCCGAAGAGGGTTTAACTTTCGGCGGCGGATTAAAGTATAAATTTACCAATAGTTTGAAGATAGCGCTCAATTACGGATTTGCCGATTTCGGCAGGCTGAGTAACGTTCAGTTTTTCGATATCGGGCTGGTATTTTAATTCGTAAGTTTTATCAGATTACATTATCCCCTCCGCGCCGGAGGGGATTTTTTTTATTTTTCAAAATTCTTGCGTATCTATGTCGAACAAAATCAAAAGAATAAACAAAAAATTGGTCGAACATTTTGGTATTCCCCCAAAAGCTGAAAATCCGCCGAAGCCTATCGACTTATTAATAGCTACTATTCTTTCTCAAAATACTAACGATAATAATTCATATAAAGCTTTTCAAAATCTAAAAAACAAATTTCCCGATTGGGAAGAAATCGCTTCGGCATCTTTGCCGGTTATTGAAAAAGCGATTAGATCTGCCGGTTTAAATAAACAGAAAGCAAAAGCGATCAAAAATGCAGTTTCGGGATTATTATCGTCAAAGGGTAAAGTAGAATTAAAATTTAAAGCGGAGCAATCCGACGATGAGATAATTGAATATTTAACTTCATTCGAAGGCGTGGGCGTTAAAACCGCGAGCTGCGTTTTATTATTCGCGCTCGAAAGAAATGTATGTCCCGTTGATACGCACGTTCACAGAACGGTTAACCGGCTGGGTATTGTAAACGGAAAAACTCCGGCTAAAACTTTTGCCTTGCTGAATAAGAATTTCCCTGTTGGTATAGCTCACCAATTCCACACCAACCTTATCCGGTTGGGAAGAAGAATTTGCAAACCGAAAGAACCTTTATGTAATTTATGTCCGCTGTCGGAAGATTGCGTGTTTGAGAATAAAAACCTCCGGAGCGAAAGAAAAATAGGAAAGGAGAGAAATTTTATGCTGCTGGACAATGTGGGAAACAAATAAAAGTAATAATTCCTATTTGGAAAATTACATCCCAATAAATATATTTAATTTATAATATTTAAGATTCATAAAATCATAACAGAATTAATTACAGAATTATTCAAAATAATTTTTATAGATAAGTTCGCTCCAAAAAGTAATAATTGATGATTATCGTTGCGGTCCCGGCGCAGTCCGGATTGCGGCGGCTGAACTGCTCTTTTAAGGCGAACTAATAAATAATATGAAAGATAATTTTACTTATTGGAGTAATCGGAAAATGGAATAATTAAATATTGTCTCCTATTCAATCGTTCCCTTGTTTAGTAAATTTTGATTGCTGTGCAAACTTTATCTTACCCAAGGTCTGAATTCACAATAAATTGCAGGTGTTGTTATGTCTAAATTGTTTGTTTTATCCATATTTTTATTTATATCCATTATTTCAACCGCTCAGGATTTCGGAGACATTTCCGACGAATGGCTTCAACTAAAAACATTTGATAAAGAGCCGGACGCCGACGCTGTTATTATTTTCGATAAAGCCGACGTTGAAATTACAAGAGGTTTTAATCAAGTATTTAATAGACATATAAGAATAAAAGTACTAACCGAGGAAGGGAAAAAATACGGCGACGTAAAGATTAGAGTATCGAAAAGCAACGAATTTTATAATCTTGATGCGTCTTCCTTTAATTCCGATGGCGAAGAATTTGAACTTGACGACGATAATCTCTTTAAAGAGGAACAAGGAAATAGTTATTTATATTCCTTCGCCATTCCCAGAGTAGAAATCGGCTCGGTTATAGAATATGAATATAGCATTGTATCGGAAAACATCACAAAACTTCCGTCGTGGACATTCCAAGACGAGAATTATACCGTACTCAGTCAAATCGCGATAACAATTCCGAGAGGGTTCGTATATAATAAAGTGGAGATGAACTTAGGATGGCTCGACTTTACCGAGACTCACGAAGATATGCGGGACGTTACGAACCCGAATAAGAAAATAGGGAAATATACATGGAAGGTTGTCAACATTCCGGGACTAAAAAAAGAACCTTTCATCGATAACTTAAAAGATCAGCTCGCAAGAATAATTTTTATTCTCAGAACATACAAAGACCCATATTATTCGTATAATTTTGCGAAGTCTTGGGATGATATCGCTGAAATGATGTATAAATTTTACGACGATTTTGTTGAGGAGAAAGTTGATTTGAACGGCGAATTGAAAAATATTTTCGCGCTGAAAGATAATATTATTAAAGCGCGGAAAATTTATAATTACGTCAGAACGGAAATTAAAACTTTGGATGACAGAAATCCCACTATGGAAAATTATAAAAAGCCGTCTCAAGTTCTTGAGAGTAAAGAGGCGAGCGGCGAAGAGAAGAACATTCTGTTGATAGCGCTTTTAAATCAAGCGGGTATTAAAGCCGATATGGTGTTCATAAGCAGTTTAGACCATGGTAAGCTGATCCCAAGTTTTACCGATTTCCGTCAGTTTAACAATTTGATCTGCAAAACGCAGATTGATAAGAAACAATTTTATTTAGACACAGGCAACCGATGCAATCCGTTCGGCAGTTTGACGCCCGACTGCAATGTGAGCCAGGGACTTCAAGTTGTAAAAAATAAGGGAAAGATTATACGCATCAAAAAGAAAGCCGAGCACAGTAAATTAGAGATCACAAGCGCCGGAAAAATAATAAATGATACCCTGAAAATTGAATCGAAATTTATATTTAAAGGATACGAAGCGTTTGACGAGAGAGACGCTGTTATCGGTGAAGATACAACAAAGCATATTATGAATAA
>CAYNUJ010000192.1:0-5667 GCA_964400095.1 uncultured Melioribacteraceae bacterium | reverse complement strand
TTGTAACCGGCTTTTCCCTTTATTTAACAACGCTGCTATTTAGAGAGTTTTCAATTCCTTTGAGATTAGGAGCCAAGAGTTTAATTATACTTCTGTTTTTTGTTTCGTTATTTTATCTTAAGGTTTTTACTTCCTCTGAAATTACACAATTTAAAAATTTATTCTTCGGATTTTTCTCTAAAATAAAATTGAGATGAACCGAAGTCAAACTTCAGCGTAGCTGCTGTTTTTTATTGCGTTTAATTTATTTTTTTGATATGTTTAATCGAGTTTTAAGGAGGAACAATGCGAAAAGGCTTGTTATTAACTTTGATGTTTTCTTTGGAAGTTATTTTATTTCAAGCATGCGATTTTTCTGAGCTAATCGGATTGTTAGAGCCATCAGAGCAAAATTCTGTTTTATATTTTGACGGCGATGGCGATATTATTACAATACCTGATGCAGATCTACAGTTAGATTCATTGTCTCGGGAAATAACTCTTGAAGCATGGGTTGAGATTGAACAATTTTATAATGAATATCCCAGAATAATTGATCGATCGGATAATATAAAAGATGATCGATTTATACTTGGCATTAAAAGCGAAACACATCAGGCGCATCTTAACATCAACGGCTCTTCTATTAATTCTGACGACCAATTAGCGGCTAACAAATGGTATCATATTGCCGGAACATACAACGGAACAGAGTTAAAACTTTATATAAACGGAAAGCTTCAAGGCATAATGCCTGCTATCCAAAAATTAGACGTATCAATGTCTAATCTTTATATTGGAAACAATGAATTACTAAACAGAGCTTTTAATGGAAAAATTGCCGAGATAGCTATTTGGAATTTAGCTCGTTCCTCACAACAAATTTTGAATGATTATAGGATTGGTATTTTGCCTTTCTCTACCGGTTTGGTTTCGCACTGGAAATTCGATAAAGATAACGGTCAAATAGTTCAAGACATGAAAGGAAATAACAACGGCTATCTTGGACGATTAACCACCGAAGACCCCTCCGATCCTGTATGGGTTACCCCCTAAAAAGAAACGGTTTAGCTATATAGAGAAAAGATGCTTTTGTTTTTAAAAGGACAAACGCCATTAAAATAATAAAATTATCCAAACTAGCAAATAAGGTAATTTTTTTTGCATTGATTCTAACGCATATATTTTCTATTTTCAGATTGATAAAATTATGAGGATAATATGAAAGCGGTTGGAAAGGTCTTTGTTGCTTTATTAATCTTATCTTTGGGATGCTCCCAAAAGTCAAACATTGTCGCTCCTCCCGTCGATAATGCCGGTTCGCTGCAAATGATCATCAATAAAAGCTCCGTTCCAAACGAAGCCAGTATGCTTTCGGCAACGCTTTCCAGAGATGGTTACGACAATATTTCTAAAACTGTCGATTTACTATCCACCGACAATATACTGGTTCTTTTTGATAATATCGCCGTCGGCAATTGGTTTTTGACAATTAAAGTTTACGATGCTTCTAAAACTATTATTTATGGGGGAGAAAAATGGATTGAAGTAAAAAAGGATGTTGTCACTCCCGTTTCAATAACCTTGGAACCCATCAACAGCGGCAATGGAGGAGTATTAATTTCTGTAAACTGGGGAGAACAATATTGGAATGATTTTGTAGAAAATCCCATTTTGATTTCTTCCGGCAATTCATATGATATCGACGGAATTGCTCAGCCGTTTGTGATAAAAGTAAAAGGCTCTTATAAATTATGGCATTCCTCAGCTTCTAAAGATCAACGCTCATATATTGGATACGCAACCTCCTCGGATGGTATTTCCTGGACGCATTATCCAGGTCCTGTTATTAAACCCGGTGGACCTAATTCATGGGACAGTCTAAATGTAAACCCCGGACCGATTATTATTGTTGACGGCATTTATAGAATGTATTATTTCGGAAATAGAAATAAATACGGTCCTTGGTTTATCGGACTTGCCACATCGTCCGACGGAATCAATTGGGAAAAATATCCCGAACCGGTTATTTCAGGCGACGACGGATGGGACAACAAAATTGCCGCATCTCACATACAGAAAGTCGGTTCGAAATATTATTTGTATTATACGGGTAAAAGTTGGTTATACGACCATAAAATTGGTTTAGCTATTTCCGATGATGGAATTAATTGGGAAAAATACTCCGACAATCCAATTTTAGTTCCGGATAAAGAATGGGAAGGTTACGGCATTTATTGGCCGACAATAATCCGTCAAGATTCAGTATTTAAAATGTTATATATGAATTCTATAGGCGGCGTCAGCGGATTCGGGAGAGCATATTCCGTCGATGGCATTCATTGGATTAAAAGCGATTTAAATCCTGTCTTTACATGGAGAAATAGTACGGTTTCTCATTATAGAATTGCATATCCTTTCATTTTGGAGGACGAACAAGATTACAAACTTTATTATGCGACGGTTAGCGAGAATAGTCCGTTTTTTTCAATTAGTTTAGCGATGCATAAAAAATTGAAGTTATAAATTCAAAGTGGACTTAAAACGTTTTTGATTCTCTTATTGATTTCATTAAATTGAGTGTCAATTTATATTTATTGAACTATGGTATATCTAATGAAAAAATTGACGCGCAGAAAATTTATATATGCATCCTCTTTAATTCCGGTCACTCTTTCAAACGCAAAAATCTTTGATGTTTTTCTTCCCGCTAAAAGTACATCTGAAATAACTGCCGTCGCCACTTGGCAGTTCGGAAAAAAAGCTGTGGATAAGGCAGTGGAAGTGATGAACTCAGGCGGTTCCTCTTTAGACGGAGTTGTTGCCGGCGCCAACGTTATTGAAGCGGATCCGGATAACTCTTCGGTTGGAATAGGGGGATATCCCGACGAGGACGGAGATGTGACTTTAGACGCCGCGGTAATGGATTGGAACGGAAACGCCGGAGCGGTGGCTTTTCTGAAGAATATCCTTCACCCCATTTCAGTCGCTCGAATGGTAATGGAAAAAACAAAACACGTAATGCTTGCAGGCGAAGGGGCGTTGGAGTTTGCGATTAAGCATGGTTTTAAAGAGGAAAATTTATTAACTGAAAAAGCCCTAAATTATTGGAAGGAAAAGTCCGGGAAAAAATACTACGAAATAAATGATAATCACGACACGATCGGAATTTTAGCCATTGATAAATCGGAAAATTTAAGCGCGGGGGTTTCCACCAGCGGCTCGGCTCTTAAAATTCACGGTAGAGTGGGAGATTCTCCGATAATCGGCGCGGGATTGTTTGCCGACAACAGTGTCGGCGGCGCGGTTGCCACCGGAGTCGGAGAACTTTCAATGAAGACGCTCGGCTGCTTTTTAATTGTCGAAAAAATGAGAGAAGGCTTTTCCCCGCAGGAAGCGTGCGAAATTGCCGTTAAAAGAGCCGAGAAAATTAAAGGCAATCGGAATGGATCGATCAGCTACCTTGCTTTAAGCAAAACCGGAGAAATTGGAGCTTATTCATCATTCCCGAATTTTAGCTATGCAGTCGCCTGCGAAAAGGAAAGCAAAGTTTATAATGCCAAATATTTGAAGGAACATAAACATAAATGAAAGGGAAACTCTACTTAGTTCCAACCCCAATCGGAAATAAAGAAGATATAACGCTTCGCGCTTTGAGAATACTTAAAGAGAGCGATTTTGTCGTCTGCGAAGAATTTAAACGCGGAAGAAGACTGCTTTCGGAATATCGAATTGAAAACGAACTTTATTCGATTAACGAACACAACGAAAAAGAGAATACGAAAGAGATTTTGGAGAAGTTAATTAATGGAGAAAACGGAGCTTTGATCTCCGACGCCGGTTCGCCTCTCTTTTCCGATCCAGGACATTATTTAGTTCAAGAATGTATCGCATTCGGCATCGAAGTCGTTCCGCTCCCCGGAGCAAACAGCCTTCTGCCCGCTTTAACGGGCTGTGGATTCGATACGGAGAAATTTCTGTTCTACGGATGGCTTTCGCCCAAAAAAGATATTAGAAGAAAAGAACTGCTGGACTTGAAACGCGTGAACGAGCTGATAGTTATAATGGAAACCCCTTATAGACTCGGACGACTGCTGAACGACTGCAGAAACGCTTTCGGGGATAATACCGCCGGAGCGCTGGCATATAAAATTTCGACGCCGGAGGAAAAGTTCGTACGCGGATCGTTAAAATATATAAGCGATTATTCGGTGAAAAATCTATCCAAAGGCGAGTTTGTTCTTTTGGTGGATAACCGCGGAAAGAGAAAGTAGTTTTATTGTAAACGCCTTAACTCCATTTAAGTAAATCATTCCGCTTCATTTTTTTTATTGCTCAATAGCGGGAAATTCATATTTTTGAAACTCCAAATTAACGAGGAATTATGAAATTTTTTGAAACGGAATATTTTAGATATAAAGAAAACAAGTTATTCTGCGAAAGCGTTCCGCTAAATAAATTGGCTAAGGAATTCGGCTCTCCGCTTTACGTTTATTCGAAGAATCATATCGTCGAAAAATATAAAGAATTTTCAGATGCGTTTTCGGGAATCGATCACAAAATTTTCTACGCTTCCAAAAGTAATTTCAATTTAAGTATAATCGCTTTGTTCAATAAACTCGGGGCGGGCATTGACGTTAATTCCGGCGGCGAATTATTCCGAGCGCTTAAAGCGGGAGTTAAGCCGAAGGATATAATTCTGACCGGCGTGGGCAAAACCGCCGAAGAAATTAAAATGGGTCTGGAACACGGCGTATTTTTAATTAAAGCGGAATCTTTGCAAGAAATTGAATTGATAAATAAAATTGCAGAATCAATGGGGGCGATTGCGCCTTTGGCGATAAGGGTAAATCCCGATGTGAACCCGAAAACGCATCCGTACATTTCAACCGGATTGTCGGAGAATAAATTCGGCATTAATTCCAAAGACGCGATCGACGCATATTCGAAAGCCGCACAGATGCCGAATATTTCCCTGCGCGGGATTGATATGCATATCGGGTCGCAGATTGTCGAATTATCTCCATTTACGGAAGCTGTGGAAAAGCTTGCCGAAGTTTATTTTGAGCTGAAAAAACTTGGCATAAGTTTAAAACATTTCGATATCGGAGGCGGATTCGGCGTTAAATATCTCGACGAGGAACCCTTCTCACCGAAAGAATTAGCCGAAGCTATAATTCCGGTTGTGAAAGATTTGAACTGCCGGTTGGATTTTGAACCCGGGCGATATTTTACGGCAAACGCGGGAATACTTTTGAGCGAAGTTCTTTACACAAAGCAGAACGGCGATAAAAATTTTGTTGTAGTTGACGCCGCAATGACCGATTTGCTGAGACCCGGTTTGTATAAAGCCTATCACCATATTCAGCCCGTTGCGATAAAGGGACGGGAGGATATTATCTCGGATATTGTTGGACCGGTTTGCGAAACGGGAGATTTTCTCGGAAAAAAAAGAGCGATAAGCAAAGTTAAGCCGGGCGAATCGCTCGCGGTAATGTCATCCGGAGCTTACGGAATGGTTATGGCGTCCAATTACAACGCGCGCCGCAGAGCCGCCGAAATATTGGTGGACGACGATGAGTATTGCGTTATACGAAATCGCGAAACGTATGATGATTTGATTAAAAGAGAAATTATTACTAAATAATATTTGAATAAAATTAACCTAATTTCTAATTGATCTAATTG
>CAYNUJ010000191.1:0-5704 GCA_964400095.1 uncultured Melioribacteraceae bacterium | reverse complement strand
CGTCGTCGCAAGTTCATCCTCGCAAAAACGGTAAAAACCTCCACCAACCAAAAATCATAAAAAAATCCCTCATCTCAATAACTGAGATGAGGGAAATGAGTGGATATATATTTCGTTAAGCTGTTTATTACTCCGGTTTATCTTCTTCGATAAACTTCCAGCCGCCAGCCATGGATGAAATCACTCCGCGTCCTTCAACATAATCGTGATAAAATACAATATAGACGTGTATAATAGCGAAAATAATGAAGAACCACATCATCACATGATGCCATTGCCGCACAGCAAAATCGCCTCCCATCAACGGGACAATCCACGAAAACATATTCGGAAGAAACGAATCACTCATGGCAGAATACATCCCGAATCCGGTAATGCTTTGAAAAAGGAACGCCAGAAACGTGATAAAATACGTCAGCCCGGCTAAAGCGTTATGACCTATTGAAATAAGCGGTTTCACTTTGCGGTGAAGTACGTCGAGTTTCAGAACATCGAAACACTCCTGAATATATTTTTTAGTATATGGAATAAACGATTTCCAACTGGCGTATTTATTCCCCGCAAATCCCCAATAAATGCGGAATAGGAAATTGAAGAAGAAAACGAAAGCCGCGACAAAATGAATAAATCGAACCGTACCGAACCAGTATCCGAACGAAGCTTCCGAGGCGCTCTGAATAGCCATCGGTCTTCCGATTAAATAACCTGTTACGGCTAAAGTTGCAACTGCAAACGCGTTCAGCCAGTGATAGAGGCGAACGGGAATTTCCCAGACATATATTCTTCTAATCCTTTGATTTTCCATACCGCCTCCTAAAACGTGTCAATTTGATGAACGTAAGTTCCTTTTTCGTCGTAGAGGTGAACGGCGCATGCAATACAAGGATCAAATGAATGAATGGTTCTCAGTATTTCGAGAGGTTGACCGGTATCCGCAACGGGAGTGCCGATTAAAGCCTCTTCGTAAGCGGAGCGGTTTCCCTTGCTGTCTCTAGGAGAAGCGTTCCAAGTAGAAGGAACGACTAATTGATAGTTATCTATTTTTTCGTCTTTAATAACAATCCAGTGAGCCAAAGCTCCTCTTGGGGCTTCTGTCATACCGACGCCTTTCGCTTCTTTATCCCAGGTCGATGGTTCCCATTTTTCGCTGTTAAATGTGCGTGTGTCTCCGTTTTTAATATTACTCATTAGCTGATTGTAGAACTCTATCGCCCATCCGGCGATAAGTTTGGTTTCCAAACCTCTCGCGGCGGTTCTACCCAATGTTGAAAAGAGCGCGCCAACCGGAACATTCAGAGTTTTAAGCGTCCAGTTTACAACGTCCTGAACCTCTTTATGACCGGAAGCGTAAGCGACGAGCATCCTCGAAAGAGGACCTACTTCCATTGCATGTCCTTTCCACCGGGGCGTTTTCATCCAACTGTATTTGCCGTCAACATTCAATTGATCGTAAGGCGGTTTCGGACCCGTATAATTAAATTCCGTTTCGCCCGACCAGGGGTGCAGACCGACGCCGTCGCCGCCGGCATATTTATACCATGAGTGAGTCACAAATTCTTTAACCTGCTCAACATCGTGCCCGTCAATTTCGTGCACTTTGCTCAAATCTCGGTTAAGAATAGCTCCGCGGGGAAATTTGAACGAATCGGTATCCCAATAACTTCCGGTAGGAAGATCTCCGTAAGCGAGGTAATTTTTCAATCCTCCGCCTATTGCTCCCCATTCCAGATAGTAAGGAGCCACCGCCAATAAATCGGGAATATAAACTTCCTCAATAAACTGCTGAGCTTCTTTAAATAAGTCTCCCACGTACGCTAATCTTTCAATATTAATAGCGTTAACTTCGTCGGGATTTATAGAACAGGGAACGCCGCCGACGAGATAATTGGGATGCGGATTTTTACCGCCGAAAATAGCGTGTACTTTAACTATTTCCTTCTGCCATTCTAAAGCTTCGAGATAATGAGCCACGGCAAGTAAATTAACTTCGGCGGGCAATCTGTATGCTTTGTGTCCCCAATATCCGTTAGCGAAAATGCCCAATTGTCCGCTGCTTACAAAAGCCGTTAATTTTTTTTGAAGATCGCTGAAATATTTCGGCGAGCTTTTGGGATAGTTGGAAATGCTTTTAGCAATATCCGAAGTCTTTTTCGGGTCGGCTTTAAGCGAACTTACTATGTCAACCCAGTCTAATGCGTGCAGATGATAAAAATGAACCACATGGTCCTGCAGGTACTGAGCGCAGAACATTAAATTTCTTATCAGTTCGGCGTTCGGCGGGACTTTAACTTTCAGCGCGTCTTCAACAGTTCTAACCGAAGCGAGAGCGTGTACGGTAGTACAAACACCGCAAGCTCTTTCGGTGAACGCCCAAGCGTCGCGCGGGTCGCGTCCCTTTAATATTTTTTCGAATCCGCGAACCATCGTACCCGCGGAATACGCGTCGACAATTTTTCCGTTTTTCACTTCAACTTCAATACGAAGGTGTCCTTCGATGCGGGTAATCGGATCGACTACTATTCTTTTAGACATCATTCACCTCCACCGTTATTAGATTCTTCAATTTCATTTTTAATTAATTTCCTCTTTTTAATGTTTGTAGTAACAGCGTGAGCGGCAATACCGGCGACGGTTACGGCGCCTACTGCAATGCCGATATCGTCTGCGGTCGTCTCAATCCCGAATCCCGGGAATGACGCAAGGTGCTGATAGAAAGGACCGTTATCCCAGAAATTGGCTTCGCTGCAGCCTAAACAGCCGTGTCCCGATTGGATCGGGTAACTCGTTCCGTTATTCCACTTTGTAACCGCACATGCGTTATAAGTAACCGGTCCGCGGCAGCCTACTTTATATAAACAGTAGCCTTTGCGCGCGTTGTCGTCGTCGAAAGTTTCAACGAATAATCCGGCGTCGTAATTAGGTCTTCTGTAACACGTATCGTGTACCCTACGGGAATAAAAGGCTTTCGGTCTGCCTAATCCGTCGAGTTGAGGAATCCTCTCGAACGCCAGCAAGTGAACGATAACCCCTGCCATAACTTCGCCGATAGGAGGACATCCGGGAACGTTAATAATCGGTTTCCCGCTAATTAATTTATGAATCGGAGTAGCGCCTGTAGGATTCGGTTTCGCCGCTTGAATACATCCGTTGGACGCGCAGCTTCCCCAAGCTACAATAGCTTTTGCTCCTTCTGCGGCTTCTTTAACAATATCGAGCGCCGTGCGTCCGCCAATGCAGCAGTAAACTCCGTCATTATCCGTCGGCACGGAACCTTCGACAAGCATAAGATACTCCCCTTTGTATTTTTTCATCGTATTATGAAGAGCTTCTTCTGCCTGATATCCGGCGGCGGCTTGGAGCGTTTCGGTATAATCTAAAGAAATTTTATTCAAAATGATATCCGCTACAATCGGGTGCGAAGACCGAATAAAAGATTCGCTGCAGCAAGTACATTCTTGGAAATGGAACCAAACAACCGGCAGACGGGACTTGGTTTCCATCGCGCGGACTACATTGCCTACTCCGCTTGCTTCAATACCCATAAACGCGGCTAACCAAGCGCAGAATTTCAAGAAATCCCTTCTCGAATATCCGCTTATCCGCATTTGTTCGTAAATTGTTGGAGATTTTTCCATTAATTCCTCCCTTTGTTAGTTAAGTTTTGTGGTCAAAATTTTCTTCGAGTGTTTTTATATTTAGAATTGCCTCAATGCTTACTCTGTCGCCGAGATGAAATTCAATTCTTTCGATCGTTTTAATTTCGAAGAGGAGTTCGTCAAATTTTATTTTGATTGAGGATACTCCGGCTTCTTCAAAAAGTTCAATAACTTCTCCTTTGAGTTGAGTTTTTTCATGACGGCTGCTTTGTCGTTCTTTACCGGACATGCAAGCGCTATTACAAATTCAATGCCAAAATAAATACTTGAATAGAAGCCTTTGCGAAACTTTCTTTTCTCAAATTGAGGTCCGCTCTGCGGGACGAAATATCTCGATTTTGAGTAATATTGAGATTCTTTTCTCAACTTCGCCGGGATCATAGACAATTTGTCAGTTATTCAAAGGTTTCGAATAGAGGTTCGTAATAAACGGAAAGGCAATAAATTAACGGAATTCCGCTGAATTGGATGCGGATTCCCGCAAATTTATTTAAGATCGTGCTTTTTTAATTTATCGCGAAAAGTCGAAAGCGAAAGTTTTAACGATTTTGCTGCTTTGGATTGATTCCCGCCCGCGCTGTTTAGCGCATCTCGGAGTAAATTGTGCTCCAAACATGCTATTACCTGATCGTAGGTCATTGAATCTTCCATAAAACACCTTTTACAAGCTTTAATGAGACTTTCAATTGTAGCTTCGCCGCGGATATCCGCCGGAAGATCAATCGGCAGTATTTCCCCTTCCGCAAAAAGGCTTAGCCGCTGAATAGTATTTCTCAATTCCCTCACGTTGCCCGGCCACTTATAATCGGTTAAACATCTAAGAGCCGCGGAGGATAATCTTAATTTCTTTTCCTGCGCAAAACGTTTAATGAAATATTCAGTTAAAATCGGTATATCCTCGCGTCTTTCCCTAAGCGGAGGAATGTGAAGAGGAACTACATTGATACGGTAAAACAAATCCGCGCGGAAATTTTTGCTTTCGACCAATTCTTTCAAGTCCACTTTGGATGCTGTAATCAATCTGACGTCGATCGGAATCGGTTTTGTTCCGCCCACCATAAGTATTTCCCGCTGCTCAAGTACGCGCAGCAATTTAGTTTGAATACTGAGCGGTACGTCGTCTATATCATCAAGGAATATGCTGCCGTGATTAGCTATTTCGAAAAGTCCTTTTTTCTCCGCGGTAGCGCTCGTAAAAGCTCCGCGTTCATGCCCGAATAACTCGCTCTCGAGTAAATCCTCCGGCATCGCGGAAAGACTTATTTTCACAAATGTATTTGCGGCTCTGGAGGAAGTACGGTGAATATATTCGGCAAATATTTCCTTCCCTACTCCGGTTTCACCAACAAGCAGTATCGATGAATTCGTATTGGAGGTTTTATCAACGCGTTTGATAATATCGCGCATTTTTTCGTTTTGAGTAATAATAGAAATTGAATCCGTATGCATTATCCATTGCTTATTTGAATTAGGAAAATAAGATAATAATTTTTTTTAAAATATCGCAAAAATATAAAAGATATTATCAGACTTTATTCAATTTATCGGATAGTTATTCCATTATTCTCTCATCATTAAAGTGTAAATTACATGACAATTAGACATAATTTGAATATTTAACTGGATATCACATCTTATTTTAAGTATATTATTACCGGGAAATACGCTTTGGGAAAGATTCAAAATAATTAGAAAGGGATATCATGAAGACTTTATCAATAACTGCCGCGGCAGTTGTAATTTTATTTTATACTTCCTTGGAAGCAAGACCAAAAAGAGTTAATCAAATTCCAAACGGAGCGGTAAACCGCTGCGCTAACTGCCACATAGACCCGGCTGGCGGCGGACCGAGAAATTTATTCGGACAAATGGTTGAAGCTAAATATTTAACCGAACCGGGAGCTGCCGGCGACGTTATGTGGGGTCCCGAACTCGCGCATGAAGACGCCGACGGGGACGGATTTACGAACGGCGAGGAATTACAGGATTCGGCGGGTATTTGGACCGGCGGTTCCATCGGCGATCCGTCTCAAGTATATTTCCCCGGC
>CAYNUJ010000190.1:1777-5722 GCA_964400095.1 uncultured Melioribacteraceae bacterium | reverse complement strand
TAAATCGAATGAGCATAAAGCAATTAGAGCCGAATCTTTTCCTTTATTTCCTAGTGGGATCAAATTAGGATATACATAAAGTATTGAACCCATTTGCGTGCCGATTAAAAGCGTGTCGCCGGAAATATTATTGATTCTAAAAATTACGTTGGACGGAAGTCCATCCGCAACTGTATAATTTTTAAATGATCTACCGTTAAAAATGGACAGTCCTCCCTCTGTGCCGGCAAGTATAAATCCATCAGAATTTTGGGCAATGGATAATACGCTCAATTCGCCCAGCCCATGTTCTGTTCCAAACGTTCTGAAATTATATCCGTGAGCAAATATTACGGACGAAATAGTTAATAATATTAATACTATCTTTTTCATTATCATAGGTATCAAGTTAATTATCGAATCATACAAACTTATGTTTAGTAAGAATATAGTAATATCATGAATTAATCGTATTGCAAGCGTACGAAATATAAAGAAAATGGCAGTTATTAATTGATTTCTTTCATCAAATAAGAATAGTTTTCTAATATCCGGATAAAAACTACCGTTCAGATTCTTTACTTACACCGCACCTGTCGCACTCAAATTGAATGGTTACATGCCGGATGTGAAAATCATGATTTAGAATAGATTCGATTCTGGAAAGAATTTCCTCGGTTCGGCTTACTAGTAAATCAGGGACTTCAACGTGAGCCTCAAAGTGAATATCCCGTTCGTCAATTCTCCAGACGTGAACGTGATGAATATTTTCGATCTCTTCTATTTTCATCAGATTTTCTATAATATCGGGGACGGAAATGTCCGGCGGAACAGCCATCATCAAAACCGTAACGGATTCCTTAACTACGTCGTAACTTTCCTTAATGATATAGACGGAAATCAATACGGTAAGAAGCGGATCCACCCATGAAATATTGTAATAAAAAATTGCCAATCCGCCTATAATCACTCCCGCGCTTGAAACAGCGTCGCTGAATAAGTGCAGATACGCCGTACGGATATTCAAACTGTTTTTCGAGTCTTTTTTTAATAACAGAGTTCCGGCTATATTGGCTAATAATCCAACGGAAGCGACTGTAACCATCAAAGAACCGTCAATTTCGGAGGGAGAGAGAAAACGGTTATATGCCTCAAAAAAAAGATAGAGACTTATTCCTATTAATACGGAGGCGTTAAAAACAGCCGTTAATATTTCCGCGCGCTTATATCCGAATGTGTACTGGCTATTTTTAGGCAGACGGCTTAACTTAACTGCGAGATAACTTAGAATTACCGCGATGCCGTCGCTGAAGTTGTGCAGCGCATCCGAAATTAACGATAAACTGCCCGAAAATATTCCACCTATAATTTCGACAATTGTTATCAAAAAATTTAGAATGATTGTTATCAGTAATCTCGAAGTGGAAATTTCTTCGACGAAAACTTTTTCATGATGATGATTATGTGAGCGCATATTCAATTTATTCTTTTTGAATACTAAATCTAATGAAATTTAGGAAATATTTTCTAATTTGTCGGCTGTTGTACCTGAGGCAGTTTAATTTGACGTTTTATTTACAACTAAAAAGGAAAGTATTTTGAAATTAATTTTTGTTTATAATGCAAAAAGCGGTGCTGTAAACGGCTTGATTGATATCGGGCATAAAATTATAAGTCCGCAGACGTATAGCTGCAGCTTATGCGCGTTAACTCATGGAAACTTTTCCGAAAAGAAGGAATGGAAAAATATCAGGGAAAACAGCGGAATTGAAATGGAGTTCCTTCATAAAGACGAATTTCTTGAAACTTATAAACTTGAAGCTGAATTGCCAGCCGTGTTCATTAGCGATTGTTCCGTCAAACAATTAATTTCGGCGAAGGAGTTGAATAATCTTTCCTCATTAAATTCGTTGATAGAATTGGTCAATAATAAAATAAATTGAACAAATATTGAATTTCTCTTGACTCCGTATTATACTACAGCCCTTATATTTGTAATTAAGTTAATAGGATTTTTCCATGGAAGGAATGACAGTTAAAAAATTAGCGCAATCTGCGGATATAAATTTGGAGACTATCCGCTACTACGAAAAAATAGGTTTGATGCCCAAACCGCTTAGAAGCGAAAGCGGATACAGGATTTATTCCGGATCGGATAAAGAGAGACTTCATTTTATTAAAAAAGCAAAGTATCTCGGATTCACTTTAAATGAAATTAAAGAATTGCTGAATTTACGGGTGGACGACGATACATCCTGCGACGAAGTAAAATCTTTAGCGGAACGGAAAATTGACGAAGTTGAGCACAAAATAGGCGAACTGAAAAAAATTAAGAAAGCGCTTATTGCGCTTGCCGGCAAATGTCATTCAGGCGGCGCTGAGGGCAAATGCCCGATATTGGAGAACCTGGAAAAATAAATTTAATTATTTTTGAAACCTTGTACTATGGTACAGGTTGTCTAATTGAGCAGTTACAAATAAAATTTAGTATTTGGAGAAGGAAATGAAAATAGAAAAGATTAAATTATCAATTGAAGGAATGACCTGCGCGCAATGCGAGACAACAGTGGAAAAGAAGCTTGACGAGCTTGAAGGCGTAATAAATAGGAATGTGAGCTATCCGGAAAAAGCCGGGGAAATCGAATTCGATGCGGAGAAAACAACCCAAGAATCGGTTATCGAAGCGATAAATTCAACGGGACATTATCGCGTTGCGGGTAAAATAAGCGATGACAGCGGCGAGACTGAAGAAATGGATGCAAATATTGAAAACAGCGAATCGAACAATGCGTACTATTACGATCTGATAATTATAGGCGGCGGCTCCGCGGCTTTTTCCGCCGCATTAAAAGCAAGCGAATTGGGAAAGAAAACCCTGATGATTAACGACGGACTGCCTATCGGCGGCACTTGCGTTAACGTCGGCTGCGTTCCGTCAAAAACTTTAATAAGAACGGCTGAGGCATTTCACACCGCTAATAGTCCGAATTTTGAAGGGATAATTCCCGGAGAAAATAAAATAAATTTTCAAAAAGTAATTGAACAGAAAAGGGAATTGGTTGATGGTTTGCGGCAGAAAAAATACATCGACGTTATTAAAGAGGATGAAAATATAACAACTATAAAAGGAAGAGCTTCTTTAACGGATAAACATACCGTTTCGATTAACAATGAAACAAAATTCGCCGAAATTATTCTTATAGCTTCCGGTTCTTCTACTTTTATTCCTGAAATTACCGGTCTCGATTCCGTCCGGTATTATGTGAATGATACATTATATGAATTGGAAACTCTGCCGGAACATCTCGTAATAATCGGAGGCAGATATATTGCTTTGGAGAACGCGCAGTTGTTTGCGCGGCTCGGTTCTAAAGTAACTATTCTGCAAAGGTCGAACAGAATTATTCCCACCGAAATGCCGGATATTTCGGAAACTCTCGCGGATTACCTGAAAGAAGAAGGAATTAATATTAAAACAGGCGTCAAAATTAACGAAGTTATTCCGCGGGGAGATGAAGTTTCGATAGATTTTGAAATTAACGGAGAAAGGGAAAGTGTCGCCGCGTCGCATTTATTTATTGCTACCGGCAGAAAAGGGAATACAAATAATATGGGTTTGGAGAATCTCGGAATTGATTTATTCGGAAACGGATACATTAAAACCGACGAGTACAACCGCACATCGGTTGAGAACATATGCGCCGCCGGAGACGTTACCGGAGAACATTTATTCGTTTACACCGCTGCTTACGCCGGAGCGCTGGCAGTTAAGAATGCGTTCGATAAAGCAAATGAGAAAAAAGATTACTCGGTTCTTCCCTGGGTGATTTTCACCGATCCTCAAGTTGCCGGAGTCGGGATGGACGAAAATCAAGCTTACGAAAATAAAATCGATTACGATACGGCAACCCTTTGGCTGAAGGACGTTCCGAGATCTTTGGCGGCTCGGAATACAAAAGGATTTAT
>CAYNUJ010000190.1:0-1677 GCA_964400095.1 uncultured Melioribacteraceae bacterium | reverse complement strand
GTTATTGCCGCTTCGCTTATCCTTTTGAGTTGTTCCAAAGAGGCTAAGATTGAGCCGGCGAAACCGGACAATCCCGAATTTACGGTGAAAACTATCGACGTCGGCAAAGGTCCCGACGCCCTGTTCCTAACCCCGGAAGAGGATTATCTTTTTGCGGCGAACGTTGAAGACAGCATAATATCGGTAGTTGACGTAAAAGGCAATTCGCTGGTGAAAAATATAACGGTTTCTAAATATCCCTGGGGATTTTCGCAGTTGTCAAATTCCGATACCGTAGCCGTAAGCAGTTACGACGGCGGAATAACATTAATTGATTTTAAAACTTTGAAAATTGTTACGGAGAAAAAATACAAATACAAGCTGGGCGGTATTGCAACCTCATCCGACGGTAAGTTTATTTTCGTCAACGCGGTTATCGCCGATAAAGTTTTGAGAATAAACGCTTCAAATTTGGAAATAACGGATGAATATGCGACCGGAAAAGGTCCGGACGGAATCGGTATATCCAAAGACGGAAATTATTTGTTTACCACGAATACCGGAGAGGGAACTATTTCCGCTATAAATATTAAGAATAAAAAAGCGGAAAAAATTAATACGGGCGGTAAACCGGAATTGGTTCATTATAATAAGGATCATTCGAAATTGTTCATCGGGAATTTTAAACTTAACAAAGCGCATATAATCGATACGGAGAGCAGAAAGATTGTCGGGGAAATTGAAGGCGTCAACACACCCGAGGAGGCGATTCTCTCCAAATCGGAGAAACATATTTACATCGTCAGTTTTGACGAAGGGAAGGTTTACGAATTCGATCCTTTAACGTTGGAAAAAACTTCCCGCACATTGCCGACGGGCAAAAAACCGATTGGCGTTGTATTAACGGGAGACGACCGGAAAGCGTTTGTTTCCAACTACGGCGATAATAATTTAAGCGTAATATATTTGAATAAATAAAATTTATGAGGTAAAGATGGAAAAGAACAAAAAACTGTTGGGAGCGGGAATTTTAACGGCTGTTACCGCATCGCTGTGCTGTATAACTCCCATTTTAGCGCTTGCTGCCGGCGTGGGCGGATTGGCTTCCACATTTAGCTGGGTTGAACCGTTGCGTCCTTATTTAATAGGAACTACTGTACTTGTGCTTGGTTTCGCGTGGTACGGACAGTTAAAACCTAAAAAGGATATAGACTGCGAATGCGAAGAAGACGAGAAGAAATCATTTTTCCAATCCACCGCATTTCTTGCGCTGGTAACTATTTTTGCTGCTGTGATGCTGGCGTTTCCTTATTATTCCGAAAGTTTTTATCCTGAACAGCAAAAGCGGGAAATTGTGCAGACTAATTTGGTTACCGCCGATTTGAAAATAAGCGGAATGACCTGCGAAGGCTGCGAAGCTAACATAAAAAATTACGCGGAATTCGCCGGCGCCGATTCCGTTAAAGCCGATTATAAAACCGGAACCGCCGTTATTAAATTCAACGAAGCGAAAACAAATATAGACTCGATTGTAAAGAGCATTAAATTGCTCGGCTACGAAGTTAAGGATGCGGAAATTGAAAAATAATGCGTATTCGGTTCACTTGTACTTTCTTTTGAGTAATCATGTCTGTCCAAAATAAAAATATTAGAAAATATCTTGGACAGCAGAAGGAGATTTAAGGTCTAATTTATGTC
>CAYNUJ010000189.1:0-5726 GCA_964400095.1 uncultured Melioribacteraceae bacterium | reverse complement strand
AAGTTTATCCGAAGCTTCCGCTTTTTCTTTCGCTTCGATTAATTCTTCAATCAATCTTTTCTTTTCTGTTATATCCGTAATCATTCCAAATGCGCCGTTATATTTTCCGTTTTCTTCAATTATCGGACTCGCCGAAATAGTAGTCCATATTATCGTTCCGTCTTTTTTTAACAGTTTTCTCTCGTAACTATCGGAAATGCCCTCCGCTCTAAACTTCTTTCTTGACAAATGATCGGTAATTTCTTCTTCGGGAAGCAAATCTTTAAAATTCATATTTAAAAGTTCATTCTTGGAATAACCTGTCATTTCAGTCATACGGGGATTAACTAAAATAATCTTTTCATTTATATCGCCAACTACGATTCCTTCAATAGAAGTTTCAAATAACCGTCTAAATTTTTCTTCGCTTTCCTTTAGCTTTTCTTCGGCAATTTTCTTATCGGTAACATCCCAAATAAAACCTTCGAGAGCTATTAGCTCACCGCTATTTTCATCAAATACCCCAACGCCTTTTTCATTAACCCATTTTATTCTTTGATCAGCCGTTATGATGCGATATGAAAGTTCGAAGGGAATCTTTTCGTTTAGAGCGGTCTGAACTTCCTCCCAAATTCTTTCCCGGTCTTCAGAATGGATTAAGTCATTATAGGAAACCTTTTTATTAAACAAAAGGTCGTCGATATGGTATCCGGTTAATTCTTCACATCCATTACTTAAGAATTCCATTGTCCACTTTTTATTGTTATTACACCGGTAAGCCATTCCTTGAAGATTATTAAAGAGGGTATTAAGTTTTCTATGATTTTCAATGATTTCTTCCTCGGCTTTCATTTTATCAACCATAATCTCTTTTTGTGCCAGCGCATGTAAAACAGAGGCGCCCAATCTCTTAATATGCTCCTTTATTACATAATCCGCAGCGCCGGCTTTCATGCACTCAACGGCGGTTTCCTCATTCATCGAGCCGGTTAATATAATGAAAGGAGTTAACGGAGAGAATCGCAGCGTTAACTTCAACGCGGTTAAACCGTCAAAACCGGGGAGTGAATAATCTGAAATTATAAGATCGGGAATAAATTCATTAAGCGCCTGCAAAAACTCGTTTTCAGTTTCAACAATAGTTGTTGTAAAATTACTCAAGACCTTTTTTAATTCCACTTCAGCAAGAACGGCGTCCGAAGGAAGATCTTCGACAATTAATATTTTAACATTTTCTTTCATAAAGCCATCCGATTAGATAGATTAAAGATTATTTTGCTTTTAGAGTAAATAGTCTAAATATATAGCGAATAATCTTAATCTATTCATATATTATTTTAATAATTCAATTATCTCGGCGCTTCATTTACAAGCAGCCAGTATAAGCCTGTATTCTGTAGCGCTTCAATAAAGTCTTTAAAATCGATAGGTTTTACAACATAGCTGTTGGTGCCCAATTCGTATGCCGCCTTAATATCCGGGTCTTCTTTCGAAGAAGTAAATACAACAACCGGAATCTTCTTGGTTTTAGGATTTGATTTTATCTCTTTAAGAACCTCAAGACCGCTTAGTTTCGGCAGTTTGAGGTCGAGGAAAATTACTTTTAACGTTTTGTTTGGATTTCTGGATTCAAATTCGCCTCTGCAAAAAACGAAATCAAGTGCATCTTTACCGTCCTCAACAACATATAAATCATTCGCGAGATTTTGCTTTTTTAAAGCTCTAACGGTTAATTCTGCATCGTTAGGATTATCTTCCACTATAAGAATATCTACCGGATCGTAATTTATCATCACATACTCCTGCGGATTATTAGTGAATCAAAATTAAAAAGGAAACATGAATATTCAAAATTATTATTGATGATTATTTTTATCATGATTTGCGAAGAGCTTAATTTAATTTTCAACCTAAGTTTTATTTATTCATATTCTTCAGTGGGTAAAGAAAAATAGAAAGAAGCGCCTTTATCAACTTCGCCTACCGCCCATACTTTGCCGCCGTGCCGGTGAATTATCCGCTGAACAATCGCCAAACCAACCCCGGTTCCGGGAAATTCCTTTTCACTGTGAAGACGTTGAAAAACACCGAACAGTTTATTCATGTATTGCATATCGAAGCCCGCGCCGTTATCTTTTACGCAGTAAACAATCCTATTTTCTTCCTTTTTACAGCTAACGTTTATTTTCGCCATTTTTCTTTTGGCAGAAAACTTAATTGCGTTTGAGAGCAAATTTATCCAAGTCTGTTTAATCAAAGTCGGATCGCCGAAGGCATCGATTAGGTCATTAATCTTTAATTTGATCTTTTTCCGTTCTTCAGGCGTAGTAATTTCATAATAGATTGAATTTACAAAAGCTTTCATATCTATAACAGATTTTTGTAATTCTTTACGACTTAAGCGCGAAAAAGAGAGGAGGTCGTCTATTAGCTGACTCATTCGATGGGTATTGTCTTTAATTACAGCACATATTCTTCTTCCTTCATCATCCAAATTATCCGTATAATCCTCAAATAGAATTTCAGTAAACCCGTAAATTCCTCTAAGCGGCGCGCGCAGGTCGTGAGAGACGGAATATGCGAATGCTTCCAATTCATTGTTGGCGGCTTGCAGCTGGGCGGTTCGTTCGCGGACGCGCTCTTCCAATTCGGCGGCATAACGCTGTATTTGCTCGTGCAGATAGGATTGCTGAATAGCCAATGCCATCTGCGAAGCGATTGTTTCCAATACACGCTGATCAGATTCGGTATATGCATCGGGTTTGGTTGTTTCTACATTCAGAACGCCGATAACGCGATTCCCTGCTTTCAGCGGTACGCACAGTTCGGAACGGATATCCTCGCGCAGGGCATTGTAACGCGGGTCGACGCGGACATTGCCGAGACGGACAGATTGACCGGTTTGCGCCACCCAGCCGGTGATACCCTTACCTGTAGTAATATGTTGATTCAATATGTAATCTTCGTCCGCTTCTAAAAATTCCGGACCGCGTCCCTGATCGCTTAACGCAAAGGGAATCAGCATACCGGTTGATTCGTCAATCAACAAGACAGCGCCGAATTCATAGGAGAGGTTCTGCTCCATGATGTCTATCAATTCATGAGCTAGCTCGTCGGGAGTGAGGAGATGCTGCAATTTTAGAGCTGCATTATAAATCGTCGTCAATTCCTTAATGTGACGCTTGATTTCTTCTTCAGCCTGCTTGCGTTCGGTGATATCCTTGCCAAATCCCGCTATTGCAACGGGATGATTATCTTTGTCTTTCAACAATGTTACAGAGAACAGTATCTCCGCTGTACTACCGTCTTTTCTTCTAAACGACATCTCCAAATTTGATAAGCTCCCTTTCTCTAATACTTCCTTAAAAGCGCTTAAGAATAATTCCGGTTCAACTGCCAGTGTCATCTTGGGTTTTCCAATCAATTCTTCCTCATCGTAACCCATTTTTTCTGTCACCGCTCTATTTACGGAAAGAAAATTTCCTTCCAAGTCTACGGTGCAAATCAGATCCGAGGTGTTGTCAATAACATTCTGTAAAAATTCTTTCGTTCTTACAATCTCTTCTTCTATCTCAATATTATACATAGCAAATGCAATATCCTGGCTGGCTTCCAAAAGAAGGTCCACTTCTTCTTTATTGAATGCATCCGGAATAGATGCATATACATTCAGAACTCCAAATATCCTCTCACCGTAAATGAGAGGTACAGCAGTTGACGAAGCATAGCCGCGCTTCATTGCTTCCTCTCTCCAGGGTGCAAACCTGGAATCGGCGGAGATGTCCCGCATGACAAACGGTTTTTTGGTTTTGATAGCCGTCCCTGTGGGTCCTTTGCCTGTTTCGGAATCGTCCCAAGTAATTTTTATCGATTTTAGGTAGCCGTCTTCAAAACCGGATTGTCCGACAGGCAAAACATTTTTAGTATCTTCTTGAATCAAACCTATCCAAACTAAAATATAATCGCTGGTTTCTTTAAGAATCTCACATGCTCTCTGCAAAAGTTTTTTCCGGTTCTTCTCATGAACAATAAGCTGATTGATGTTTCTAATGGACCTCAGGACACTCTGAAGATGCCGAATATGCTCCTCTGCATGTTTGCGTTCGGTGATATCTCTCCAGGAAGAAATGGAATGCAGTATATTGCCGGCTTCATCTCTTACAGCGTTTACGTTAAGGCTTACATCAATCTTGCCGCCGTCTTTTCTCTTGATAATTAATTCCTTATCTTGAATTACGCCTGTTTCAACGAATTGTTGAAATGCTTTTTTCACCTCGTCCAAACAATCCTCATGGTACATTTTGAATATGGGAGCGCCGATAACTTCTTCCCTCGAATAGCCGGTTTTATTCAAAAGCGTTTCGTTGCATAGCAGGATACCGGCGTCATCCGGGGAAACCGAAACATACATATCCGGAGAATTGTTATATAGGACACGGAATTTTTCTTCAGTTTCATATAACTCTTTCTCCGTTCGCTTGCGCCGCTCATTTTCAACTCGAAGATCTACATTTGCTTGTTTAAGCTCAACGGTTCTTTTTTCGATCCTCTCTTCCAATTTGGAGCGGGCTTCATTTAACTTAGTATTCAAACCGGAAATGTAAATAACAACTAAGATAAGTCCCGCAACGGTCAACAAAGCTGTGAGAAACCAATACCGGTATAACTTTAAAAAATCTATTATAGACATTTTGCCGTATTCTTCAAACGGGGATACCTTTAATATTTTTAAAAGTTCTAAAACCCGATTATAGCTGAGAGGAACTTTCCATCCTGTATAGCCGCCCTTAACGGCTGCCGGATTATTATTTTCCATTTGAAGAAGCGCAATCGCAACTTTACCGGCTAAGGCTTCATCTGTTTTTTTCAGAACAGAAAACGCCCATTCGGGGTAAAGTCTGGTTGTATGCAAAAGTGGGAAATCATCAGTTTTGGGTTCAATTATTTTTATATTCTGTAAATCAATTTTCCCACTTTTTCCCATGTTTTCAAGAATACCCGTTCTTACGGTTCCTATATCGACTTTATTCTCTATTACTTCGTGAACGATTGTTTCCTGTGTGCCGGTCGGTGAAAAAAGAACTTCGGAGCAGTCTTCAAAGGGATCAATGCCGATTTCCAGAAGTTCACGGTAAGCCATTTGCCAGCCGCCGAAAGCTTCTCTATTAACTCCCATTATAGATTTACCCTCGACATCACTGAGCATATTAATATCATCTCTGTCAGAGCGGACAAAAACAACGCCTCCGAACTCGGAAAGACCGTTTCCCTCTCTTCCATTTAACAAGGTCGCAATTCTAGTAACTCCATACCGCACGCTTAGATCGATATATGCCGTCGGATTTGTTAAAACAAATTCTACTTCATTAGTTTCAACAACATGTCTCATCTCGTCAAATGTTATAAGCGGCGCCAATTGAAAAATATATCCGTTAATAGTATTGCTCAAATAATCAATAGTAGCCGACCATTTTTTAACTGCCGCTTCAACGCCGCTGTGAGCGCGGACAGCTACTTTTACAACTCTGCCGGTTTTTGATGAGCCGTTTTGCTGATCCCTGGGGATAATATTTGTGCCCACGAAGGTAGAAAGCAATAAAATCAGAAAAACGGCTTTATATAGTTTTAATAAAAACCTTGAAAGTATTATTAAACAGAATTGCATTGAGTTCCTCGTTATAATATAAAGAAAAATTATTGAAACTCGGAGAAATAGAATTTTTGATAAAGAACAATTAGAGTTTTTT
>CAYNUJ010000188.1:0-5743 GCA_964400095.1 uncultured Melioribacteraceae bacterium | reverse complement strand
AATTTGTCCGAGCCGGTAACCTGGTGAAATGGTTTGACCGATTTCGGCATTTAACGCTGTAAGTTGTCCGCTAATAGGCGCGCAAACAGTTAGATTATACAATTGATTTTCAACCAACTTTAATTGTTTCTGCATTCGCTTTATGCTCATTTTAATTTGCTTCATAGTTTGCGCGCTTGCGGCGGAATCCTTTTCGGTATAAGCTTTCGTTAGTTTAAAACTTTGTTTGTAGTAGTTGTAATTATCCACAGCAGCTTCGTATTTATTTTCCGAAATTAACTTTTTCTCGTATAATTTTTTATCTATTTTGTAATCCCTTTCGGCTTTCAGCAATTCCATTTTTAAACGCAGCAATTCGTTTTGCTTGTTTATTCTGTTCTGCTCGGTTTGTAATTGAAATGTTCGCAACTGGCTTTCGGCTTGTAAAAAGTTTGATTGATTGTTCATTACCTGCAATTTTAAATTTGTATTTTCAAAACGAACAATCGGGTCTCCGACTTTTAATTTTGCGCCTTCGGTTACAAATTTTTTCACAACACGTCCGCCGTCAATTACATCAAGATAAAATGTTTTTATCGGCTGAGCTGTTCCGGTTACAGGAATATATTCTTGAAATTGTCCTCTTGTAACTTCGGAAATTGATATTCTTTCCTTATCAACGTTTAGTTTTGCACTTGTATCGCCAAGGAAAAACACATAGGTGATAAAAGCTAAAAATAACACGGCAAAGCCATAACCGGTTATTTTTTTTAATGTCCATTTTTTCTTTTGTATTTTTTTGTCCATTCTATTCTTTTTGTTAAATAATTTGATGAAACAGATATTTTTTGTATCTTAATACATAAAATATCGGATAATTATTGTAGAGCCATACAATGATTATCTATTTTATCACATTTTGATTTCATTACTTTTATGATAAAAGATCGTCAATTATATTCAGATATAAGAGAACATTTCAAAAAAAAGGAATATTCCATAATCATTGGAGCCCGACAAGTCGGGAAAACCACACTTATTCAAAAATTTTATTCCGAGCTAAAAACAAAAACGCCGGATATATTTTACATCACGTTTGAAGATAAAAGTATTTTAAGCGATATAAATGAAAATATTGAAAATTTGTTTCGTTATATCAGCCGTCCTGCAAAACCGTTGTTTCAAAATCAAAGAAAAAGAGTTGTTTTATTTATTGACGAAATTCAGTATGCCGAAGATCCGTCAAATCTCTTAAAATATCTTTACGATACATACCAAGAAAATTTAAAGATAATTGCAACCGGAAGCAGCCCGTTCTATATTGATTCGAGATTCAGAGATTCGTTAGCCGGACGAAAACGCATCTTTCATCTCAAACCGCTTAACTTTAACGAATTTTTGATTTTCAAAGACGAATTAGAACTACAGCAAGAATTAAATAGAATAAGAAATAAAAAAGAATATATTTCCGGGCGATATAACGATTTGCTCTACTACTTTGATGAATATCTAACTTACGGCGGTTATCCCAAAGTCGTTTTAGAGAAAAATACCGAAGAAAAGAAACTCTTATTAAATGAACTACTAACCTCTTTCCTTAAAAAAGATATTTACGAATCAAACATAGAAGAAGAACAAAAATTTTATAATCTAATTGCTGTTTTATCGTCACAAATAGGCAAACTACTAAATAAGAATGAGATTGCAAACACTCTCGGATTAAATATAAGAACCGTTGAAAAATATCTTTATATACTTCAAAAGTGTTTTTACATTGATTTGTTAAATCCTTTCTTTAGAAACGTTAGAAAAGAAATTACAAAAATGCCAAAAGTATATTTTAACGATTTCGGAATACGCAATAAAGTTTTAAATCGTTTCGGCAATCTTTCCGAACGTTTGGATAAAGGCGAATTAATTGAAAATTATATTTTCGTTAGGCTCAATGAACAATATTCCAAAGAACAAATTAAATTCTGGCATACAACTTCAAATCGGGAAGTTGACTTTATAATTAGCGAAACTTACGATTACGGAAAAGCTTATGAAGTAAAGTTTTCCGGTAGTGAATTCCGCCCGACAAAATATAAAAAATTTATTGGTTCATACTCCGCATTTCCTCTTGAATGCATTTCGTATAAAACAACTAAAACTTGTATGCCGATATTAAAACTTTAGTATTTTCATTCACTCCTCAAACTATTAACCGGATTAGCAATTGCTGTTCTAATTGCAATTATGCTTACTGTAATAAGAGCAATTACTAACGCTAATGTTCCGGAGATTAAAAACATCCAAACATTAATACTAATCCTATAAGCAAAGTTTTGAAGCCATTTATTCATAAAATAATAAACTATCGGTATGGCAAAAATATTTACAATAACAAATAAGATTAAAAACTCCTTGGCTAGTATCGATAATATTTTGAAAGTAGATGCACCGAGAACTTTTCTTATCCCGATTTCCTTTGTTCTTCTTGTAGTAATAAATGCAATCATTCGCAATAAACCCAAAGAAGAAATTATAATTGCCACCAAGACAAATATTTGCAAAATATCCAGCATTACGGATTCTTTTTTATAAAGCTTATTAAAACTATTATCCATAAAATGATAAGTAAACGACCAACCATCGGAAACATTTTCCCATTCGGTTTTAAGCATTTGCATTGTTTCCAAAATATTATTTGACGATATTTTTATAATAATATTATTGCAGCTCCAATCTTTATTGTAGAATATTAAAGGCTCTACTTTGGCATACATTGATTTAAAATATAAATCTTTAACAACTCCAATAATAGTTTGCTGCTTTCCATTTGTGTTATTAATTCCTTCAATTTGTTTACCGATAGGATCACTTAAACCAAGTTCCTTAACAGCTTCCTCATTAATTATAACCGAACTGTTTTTATCTAACTCCGAATCTTTTCTGAAATTTCTACCGAGAAGAATTTTACTTTTGAGGGTTCTAAAATATCCTTCGTCAATTGCTACAAGTCCCATATGCTTTCTTTTATCCGCATCCCAATCAGGCAATCTCACATTAGTATAATTATTATTATTTGCCGGCGGAACATTCGCACCCGCGCCAACACTAAGAATATTAGGATAAGATGAAATACTGTTCTTAAAGTTGTTATACTTATCATTCATTTTAGAGTTGTACGGATTACTTATTACAACAATGTTTTCTTTATTAAATCCTAAATCGGAATTAAAAACCATCTGCATTTGGTTATTTATAATATATAGTGAACTTAATAGAAAGATTGTTATTATAAATTGAACTGAGATTAGTATTTGTCTTAAACCAAATCCAAGTTTAGTTTTTCCCGGTTTCCGTTTAGTGACAAACAAATTGTTTTTTATAATTTCCGCAGGATGATATGAAGACATTTTAACAGCCGGATAAATATTTGTTAATATTATTACCACAAGAAATATTATGCTTGCTCCCAAGCTAAACGGAGAAATCAAGCTTAGTGATAATTCTTTACCTGTAAAATTTTCGAAGGAAGGAAGTAATAACTTTACCGCAAGAAGCGAAACAATAATTAATATTTTTATTGTTCTATTTTTATTTTAAGTTTAATTTAACCGGAGTTCTGTTGTTATTATTTGCTGCAATTTTTTACCAGGTTTTTTCTTTAATCAAATATATCGATAGAACAAACAAAGATTTAACCCGCTTTTTTCGATCGATAGAATATTCCGATTTTTCTCAATCATTCGGAAACAAAAAATTAGGCAAATCATTAGACGACCTCAGAAATGAGTTCAACAAGGTTATTCAAAAGTTCAAGAAAACCCGAAGCGAAAAGGAAGAACAATACCGCTACTTTCAAACAATAGTGCAGCATATTGGAATAGGAGTAATTACTTTTAAAGCAGATGGGAAAATTAAACTGATTAACAATGCAGCAAAACGAATATTAAAAATTTCGCATCTGCAAAATATTTCCGCTTTGGATAATATTGAAAACAATTTTTCAAATAAAATATTGAGATTAAAATCCGGCGAAAAAACAACTCTTAAATTAGTAATCAATAACGAATTGGTTCAACTGCTGCTTTATAAAACGGAATTCAAAGTACGGCGGCAAAGTTATGCATTGATTTCCCTTCAAAATATTCAAAGCGAACTTGACGAAAAAGAAATTGAATCGTGGCAAAAATTAATTAGAGTTTTTAACTCACGAAATTATGAATTCAATTACGCCCATTACTTCGCTTGCCGCAACTGCCAACTCAATAATTGATAAAGCTCCCGACAATATTTTACTAAACGAAACAACCGAAGACTTAAAAAGCGCTGTCGAAACAATTCACAAACGCAGCAAGGGACTTTTGGTATTTGTGGAAAAATACCGGACGTTAACAAAAATTTCGCGACCGGATTTTAAAATTTTCCCAATTAAAAATCTTTTTGAAAATATTAAAAAATTAATGGAAAAAGAATTTGACGAAAAAGACATTAAATTCATTGCAACTGTTCAACCGGAAAGTCTGGAACTTACCGCCGACCAAGGAATGATTGAACAAGTTCTGCTGAACTTAATTATAAACTCAATACAAGCATTACAAAAAAAAGAAAACGGACTAATCAAACTAACTGCGGAGTTAACAAGCAAAGGGAAAGTTCTGATAAAAGTTATTGATAACGGCATCGGAATAAGCAAAGAAGTTCAAGAGAAAATATTCATACCGTTTTTCACTACAAAAACAAATGGTTCCGGCATCGGTTTAAGTTTATCGAAGCAAATAATACTTTTGCACGGCGCCGGTATTAGCGTAAGTTCCAATATTGATTCCGGTACAATATTTACTTTAAGTTTTTAATATCCGAACCAAATTTCACATCAAATAATTTATCCGCAATTTTACAATATTCCGGTTTGGTCCGTTTATTCGTTTCGGCAAAATCGGGACTACGCCGAGACAAGCCTACTTTACCTTTATTACTACAAACGTTACATCGTCATCCGGGTCTTTGCCGTTTGACCACCGCGACGCTGAGTTCTTTAAATGATTTACTATTTCTTCCGGCTCTTTTTCACCGACTGAATGAAATTCCGTTTTTGTTCTGTCGTAGCCGTACATTTCATCATTATTATTTGCCAGCTCAGGTAAGCCATCACTATACAATAGAATTTTATCACCTTTTCCTAATGTTGTTTCATGTAATTTATAAGGAAAATTCTTCATTACACCCAAAGGCATTCCTTTCATAAACATTTCTTCCACTTCTTTATTCTGCTTTCTATAAATTAAAGTGGGAGGCATTGCCGCAGAGGAGATTTTTAATTTGCTGTTTTTTATTTTCAGCATTAATAGGCACATTGACAATTGCCGGAATTTCATTCCTTTAATAACTTCGGAAATTTTAGAAAATATATGCAAAATATTTTCATCGGAAGCCGAACTATTGAAGAGACTTTTTGTAATTGTTACAATTGTTCCGGCTTTCATTCCGTGTCCGGTGGCGTCTCCGATCACTGCGGTCAAAGCGCCATCTTCCTCAACGTGGAAATCATAATAATCTCCGCCAACTTCCGTTGCAGTCTGCATATAAACTGCAATATCCAGATTCGGCAATTGCGGCAGTTCTTTCGGCAGCATTGAAAGTTGAAGTTCGCGGGCTTCTTCCAACTCTTTTGATTTACGTTCATTTTCTATTTGAATCAATTTTGCCTGAGCTTCTGCGGCTTTTGCCTGCAGTTCGGCTGTTTCCGCTCGATATTCTGCTTCCTGATATTTCA
>CAYNUJ010000187.1:0-5796 GCA_964400095.1 uncultured Melioribacteraceae bacterium | reverse complement strand
CAGCCGTTTACGGTCCGTTATGTATGAATATTGACTGCCTGCGAGATAATATTGTACTCCCGAATTTGAAGAAAGGGGAGAAAGTAGTTGTTCTGAATGTTGGCGCGTACAGCGTCACGCAGTGGATGCAGTTCATTACGCTGCGCCCTAATGTCGTTATGGTTTTCAGCGACGGGACTTTTGAAGTTATAAGGGAAAAGGAAGAGTTGAGAAATATAATGGAAATGGAAAAACTTCCGCAGAAACTAAAATTCACTTTGTAGGAAAAATATTCGATGGGAATGAAAACTAAACTTTTGAAATTATCGGATTCGGCATTATTCAGTTATTCGCAGATTTTCTTCAGCAATAGAAGGTGGTTCGGCGCTCTAATCTTAGCGGCGTCGTTCATTAGTCCGAAAATCGGAGCTATGGGGCTGCTGGGCGTTCTACTCTCGAATGCCCTTGCGTATTGGCTTAAATTCGATTCGGAAAAAATCGGAAACGGTTTTTACGGATTTAACGGAATATTAATGGGAGCCGCGGCGGCGTATTTTTTTGAGTTGACTCCGTTCCTAATTCTTATTACTGTCATATTTTTATTGATTGTGTTTTTTATTTCAGCTACGCTCGAACATTTAATGGCAAATGTTTTCAATCTCCCGGGACTTAGTCTGCCGTTTATTCTTACGCTGTATATTTTCTTTATTTATCTTACAAATTACAACGATATTTTTTACTCCGGTCTGCATTTTGATACGGGGCAGGTTGAGGAATATTTACATTATTATGTTTTAATTTATCTGAAATCTTTGGGACTGATAATATTCCAATCGAACGCGATTGCCGGGATTGTATTAACTCTCGGTTTGCTCATATTTTCCCGCGTAATGTTTGTGAATACACTTTTTGCATTTGCGGTAAATTTGCTGCTCGTGCATTTGATTTATCCCAAATTCGACGAGACATATTTAATTCTTACGTCGTTCAACTCGATTTTAACTGCGTTTGCTTTGGGAGGAAGTTTAATACTTCTATCTAGGAAAACATTTGCGTTAATAACTTTGTCTTCAGCGCTTGTAATAGTTTTTACCGGATTCTTTTCAAAATTGCTTGCCGGAGAAGTTCTTCCGGTCCTTGTGCTGCCTTTCAATTTTATTGTTCTTTCAACTATTTATAGTCTTAAGTTTAGAGAAGAGCAGTCCGATTTTGTATTGTTATATTTCAAACCCGGCTCTCCGGAAGAGAACTATTATTATCATCAGAATCGAAAAGCAAGATTCGAGCGGTTCAAATTGTTACTGCCAGAGCTGCCTTTCTGGGGCGAATGGAAGATATCTCAAGGGTTTAACGGAGAATACACCCACAAGGATAATTGGAAATACGCTTGGGATTTTGTAATAACCGGCGACGACGGAAACGAAAGCGAGGGTAACGGAAAAACGCCGGAAGATTATTATTGCTTTTCAACTCCGGTTGTGGCTCCCCTTGACGGAAGAGTGGTAAAAGTTATCGACAATGTAAAAGATAATAAAATCGGCGATAATAATTTAGAAGAAAACTGGGGGAACTCAGTTGTAATAGACCATGGAGAAGGACTTTTTTCTCAGCTTTCGCATTTAAAACGGGGAAGTATAAAAGTTGAGGAAAAAGACAGAGTTAAAAAAGGGGAAGTTCTTGCGCAATGCGGAAACAGCGGCAGATCGCCTTTGCCTCATTTGCATTTTCAATTTCAACTAACGGATAGAGTAGGAGACAAAACTTATGAATTCCCGTTCGCCAATTATCTCGTAAAAGAGGACGACAAATTAATTTTAAAATCGTTCGACTATCCGAAAGAAGGGGAATTGGTTCGAAATATTGAGACTCACAAAGAAATAAAACGCGCCGTTAACTTTCAGCTTGGGGATGAATTGGAAATGAATTGCGAACTGAACGGGAAAGAATTCCACGAGCGGTGGGAAGTGAATGTGGATATTTTTAACCGGTCTTTTTTGCAGAATGATAACGGGGATAAAGCTTATTACTATTTGAAAGATAAAGTGTTCATTATTACCGATTATATCGGCGAAAAGTATTCCGCTCTTTATTATTTTTATTTGATGGCTATTCGTCTGCCGCTCGGTTTTTACGAAAATTTAGTTTGGGAAGATCAAATTCCGGTTTCATTTACTCTTAATAATATCGCAAGATATTTATCGGAATTTTTGTTGATATTCGATTCCCAATTGAGCAGCAAAATGAATTATAAATATGTGCCGCGGAAGAATAGCGAATCCGATTTTGAAATAGCTGCAAAACTGCAGAATAAAGGAAAGCGGCTCTTTTCCTTTTTTAACGAAGAAGGGAGCGGATATCTTAAAATTTCTCCTGAGGGATTTATCAAGGAATTCGGATTTGATTATTCAAAATACAAGTTTAAATCAGCAATAGAAAGAAGGAGTAAGTAAAATGAAAAAAATAATGCAGAAAATCGCGATTATTATAATTATCTCATCCGCCGTAACAAGCGCTCAATCAGCGTCCGAGAGAGTGGAGGCGTTTAAAAAATCGGTCGAAGCGGAAAGTAAATATAATTATTCCGAAGCGATTGCCGCGCTGGATAAAATAGATGGAAAGTCTTCCTCGGATTATTTAGTCAATCTGAGACTTGGATGGCTCTACTATAAAACGAATAAATTTCAGGCATCGATAAAATTTTATAACAATGCGGTTAAAATCAGCGACGGCAGTATCGAAGCGCTTCTCGGTTTAACCTATCCGCTTTCGTCGCTTTATAGGTGGAGTGAAATTGAGAGCGTTTACCAGAGAATTCTTGATAAGGACGAATTGAATTATACGGCGAACTTAAATTTGGGCAAGTATTATTTTAACACAAAAAACTTTTTAAATGCTAAAGTTAAACTGCAGAAAATTGTAGATAATTATCCGAGCGATTACAGCGGTAATATTTATTTAGGCTGGACACTCTACTATTTAGGCGACGAGAAGAATGCTTCAAAACATTTTGAAAGAGCGCTTATCGCTATTCCGGGAGATTCGTCGGCGATGGAAGGATTTAATTTAGTAAAATGAAAAAAATATTATTTATATCCCTCGTCGCGGCGCCGCAGTTAATTTTCGCTCAGTTTAAATTAACTTCCGTCAATCCTTCGGTTTTTTATACGTACGGAGATTACGATAATAATTCTCTTTCCAACGGAATAACCGCATTCGGAACGCTGGAATTCAATTATAAAGATTATATTACGTTCGGTTACGACGCCATTAAAATTGAAAACAATTCATGGAACTATAACCAAAAAATGGGAATAGTTTCGATTACTAAAAACTTATTCCCGTTTTATGCGAATTTCATTTATTCCCATTTGCAGGGAGATTTCGATTACAAACCCTTTATTTACAAATACAGCGATTACATAAATATTTACTCGCTTAATTTAACGTATAATTTCGGATTGAATTTCGTTACCGCCGGCGGAGACTATCAAAATGTTAACGGTTTTTATAATTTGGTTAACCGGCATTATGAAATAGGTTACACAAGACTTGTAGGCACGAAACTCAGTTTAAGTATCGGAATTACTAAAAGCGTAATTTCCGACGGACGGGATTTAACGGCGGTTTCTTTAGGCTGGACTTATCGCGCCGCGAAAAATGTCTTTTTATTTGCCAACGCTATGCTGGGCGAAAGGGCTTACTATTTTAGTACGCTGAAACTAACTTATTTTAATCAGAATGAAACTCAAAAGGGAAATATAAGCGCGGGGATTTCTTATATCTTTGCCGATAAATTGAAATTGAGCGGCTCGTTTACGGGATCGAAATTTGATGAATATAGTATTAATTATTTTGCGTTCGGGGCGGGTTATTTTTTCTAAATTATTAAAAAGTCCGTTTTAATAACCGGTTCTGTCATTGCAATCCCGGCGGCGGGATCACAATGGCAATCGTCAAATAATGCTTTTTAGAGCGCGTTCATTCAATAATTTACGGCGATAACCGGAGATGTAATTTCCATTTGAGAATGACGGGTTCCTTCGCTATCGCGTTAAATATTAAGGTAACGTCATTTATATTATCGCTGTCCTCAAATAATTTTTCCCCTTCGTCGTCGAACTCTGAGTAGGTAATTGTAACCCTCAAATAATCAGAAAGAATAAAATTATAATCTACGTACGTTCCTCTTATCCCTATAACCCTGGAATATTTTCCTTCCGGATTTTCGAGGAAAAAATAATTATATCCATTCTCAAGTTCAACCGAGCGATACGGTTCGGTAAGATTTTTGAAATATAAATTGAAGCTTATTCCTTTTGAAGAATCCTTCGGTAAGGAGGCGTTTTCAACAATTTTATTATTTTTATCGAGAGTGAACCGCGTATAATCTTCCAAGTTAAATTTAAGATTTGAATAAAAATCTTTTTCGGGCAGGCGTTGAAGCAAAGCCTCTTTGCGTGAAATTGCCGCTAAGGATAATTTATTTAGCAGAACCGCGGTTATTTTAATATCCGTGGAGCCGAGTTTCAATCCCATTACATCGTTCCAGAAAAAATCGAAATTTGAAAAGGAAAACAGTCCGATAATTTTATCGCAATCGTCAATTGTCCAACTAACCGGATCGCTTTGGCTGAGCGCAATAAAATCCTTTCGGGGGAATTTTGCTACATCTGTGCACGAAGTTATGAAAACAAGCGAAATTAATAATATAACTGTCTTTTTCATTTTAATTTTCCAGCTTATCCTAAAACAAAACATTTTCAATAATTAATTTAATTTACAATGAATTCTTTTCCAATTATTATAAGATAAGAAGTCTCTCCCTTCGGGAAGGGAAGGATTTGGGGTTGGTTGGGAAGAACAAGTTTTAAATGAGGTTTAAGTAATACATTTTGCGTTTCTTACCCACCCCCTCGTTCCCCCTCCCTAAATTAGGGAGGGGGATGAACGAAATCGAAAGTTTTTAGAAAATTTAAGAAATGGAGATTGCGCACATAAAATTATTCATTTAAAAAGCCCCTCCCTCTGAAAAAGTCGCAGACTCTCACAGAGTCTGTGACTGCGAGGAGGGGTTTGGGGTGGGTTGGGAAAATATTGGAATTAAATTAAAAAATACTGAATCTTTCGTAAATATCTATTGACAATAAATGAAAATATCCCAATAATTAATTGGAAAAAATAGAACTTAATTATGTCGGTATTCGTTAGTTATGAACTGAACAAAATTGCCAGGTCTCTGGCGCGGGAGATGAGGAATAATCCCACCGAAGCGGAGAAGGCGTTTTGGGAAGCGATAAGAAAAAGGAAGTTTCTAAATATACGCTTTATAAGGCAACATCCATTATTCTTTGATTATTTAGGAAAGACAACATTTTATATAGCGGATTTTTATAGTAAAGAAAAAGGCTTAGTGATAGAAATAGAAGGGCGAATACATGAATATACAAAAGACCGTGATAAACAACGGACGGAAATAATCAATTTGATGGGATTAAGAGTGGTTAGATTTAAGAATGAAGAGGTGTTGCAAAACTTATCGGAAACAGTTGAAAAATTAAAGAAAATAATTTCCGGGACTGACTATTAATAAGTGCTTTCAGTTTCTTTTTAACCCATCCATCCCGATCCTATCCTTTAAACAAGGGAAGGAGGGAGTTTAAAAGCCCCTCCCTTCGGGAAGGGAGGGGTTTGGGGTGGGTTGGGAAGAACAAGTTTTAAATGAAGTTTAAGTAATACATTTTGCGTTTTTTACCCACCCCCTTGTTCCCCCTCCCTAAATTAGGGAGGGGGATGAACGAAATCGAAAGTTTTTAGAAA
>CAYNUJ010000186.1:4039-5867 GCA_964400095.1 uncultured Melioribacteraceae bacterium | reverse complement strand
TTGAATATCGACGCGCTGCCGATGAAGGATACAATTTCTTTGGATAAATACGCTAAGGCGGTTGCTTCGGTTGAATATAACGCTAATGAATTTTTAGACGGACAGCGAGTTCAATTAAAAATTAATTCTCTGCCCACGGACGCCGTTCTAAACGCAATTATTCTCGATTGGTTCGAATTGGAATATCCCAGATATATTAAAGCAATTGACGATTCCCTTAAATTCGCTTTCCCTTTTATTGCCAATCCAAAATTATTTAAAGTAATCATTACAAACCTGAACGGAGCAAATTATTCCGTATGGAAAAAGGGGAGCGAGTATTTAAAATATGCTTACCGGCTAAATAACCGCAGCGTCGAATTTGCCGATACAATATCTTCGTCAGATATATTTTTTATAAGTTCGGAACAAAAATTATTGAAGCCGAAATTTTATTATTACGGGAAGATAAACAATCTTAAATCTCCCGATATTCAAGCGGATTATTTGATTATAACTCACAAAAAATTCATTGATATTGCAGAACAATACGCTCAGTTTATTGAAGAGAATTATTCGGTAAAATCGAAAGTGATAAATATTGATAATATTTACGACCAGTATTCATTCGGCTTCTTTAATCCTGAAGTTATCCGCGATTTTCTTAAATCAACTCATTCGTTCTGGCGTTCTCCCAAACCTGAATACTGTTTCCTTATCGGCGCGGCTACGTATGATTATCATGGGAATAAACACAAATATCAAGGATATCCTGCGGCAATTAATTACGTTCCTTCTTTCGGAGCGTCGGCAAGCGATAATTGGTTCGCGGTATGGGACACAACCGGAGCTTATCTCCCTCAAATTACTATGGGAAGATTAGCCGTTAAGAACAGGAAAGAATTGCAATGGTATTTTCAGAAACATAAGGAATATTTGCGGCAGGAATATACTGATTGGAATAAGTCGTTTTTATTTTTATCCGGCGGAACCGGAAACGACCAGGCACAAATCAGTCAATTAAAGAGCGTTAATGATTTTATTATTGATAATTATGCTGAACCGGAGCCAATAGGCGGCAAAATTCATCATTTTTATAAAACAACAAATCCTCAAACTAATTTCGGCCCGTTCAGTAAAGACGAAATTCAAAACGCTTTTGACGAAGGCGCATTGTTTATTTCTTATATCGGACACAGCGGAACGAGGACTTGGGATAATTCGATAACCGAAGCATATCAGTTGAAAAATAAACAAAACAGATATCCGCTGGTTTCCGATTTCGGATGTTCCACCGGAAGATTTGCCGAACCGGACGTTACTTCCTTTTCCGAATTATTTATGCTCCCTGACGACGGACAGGCGATTGCTTATATCGGTAATTCATCGCTCGGATTTGTTTCTACCGCAACAACGGCGCCGCAGTTATTCTATGGGAATATGCTTGCGGATACATTGAAAAGTATTGCGAACGCTTTAATTTCAGCTAAAATTAAACTGCTTAATCAATACGGCAGCACGCCTGTGAACGAGCTTTTCGCGCTTACCAACACATACTTCGGCGATCCTATAATCGAATTAAAATTACCTCCTAAACCGAATCTTAATATTGCAAACAATAACATAAATATTGAACCGTCTATTCCTTCAGACAATTCCGACAGTTTGCGGATTACGGCGGACTATATTAATTCCGGTTTAGCCGGCGGCGGTAATTTTGTATTAAGGGTCTATCATCTATTTAACGATGTTGTTGATACGATAAATTTCAATAAAACGCTGCCGCTTTATTCCGATTCCATTCGTTTTAGTATCCCGATAAAAAATCTTCCGGGAAGTCATAAGTTTA
>CAYNUJ010000186.1:0-3939 GCA_964400095.1 uncultured Melioribacteraceae bacterium | reverse complement strand
TTCCACTAACTCCGGTAACCACAGATGTTTCGATTGATAATTTAATTGATGGAAAAAGATATTATTTCAGAACCAAAAAAGCCGTATCCGGTAATTATTCCGGAATTGAAACGTTTGTTAAATCGTCCGTTCCGGCTAAATATTTATTATCGGATAGTTTGAGCTTCTCGAACATCAGTTTGCGGCGGCTCCGCTTTTCGGCTGAAGGAATTCAGTTGTCGTCGGATACTACCGAATTCGAAATTTTATCCGCCGGGTTTAACGACGGCAATACGGCGGTAATTATGAAAAACGGAGTGAATTATGTACCCGAAGCCACTCTGCGTGGGCATCATATATGTTTATTCGACACGGCAAACATTGATTTTGTTAAATATATCCGGTTCGATCTTTTGGGAGGGGGAGCGACAGAAGCGCAAAAATATATTGATTTCCTCGACACACTTTCGGCTAAATATTATGTGCTTTTCGCTATTGCCGACGAAGGACGCATCGGTAATTCAACGCTGCGGGCAAAAATAAAAGAATTCGGAAGCGCTCATATCGACGACGTCGGATTTAGATATTCTTGGGCGATGATCGGTCAAAAAGGAGCCGCGCAGGGAACCGTTCCCGAGAGCTATTCGGCTCCAACTTTCGGCAGCGTAAAGGTGGACACGATTTTCACTTCTCCTTTTAACAGCGGGATGTTCGAGACCGGATTGATTGGTCCGTCGGGCAATTGGGACAAAATATTTAAGGTCGATTCCATATCTCAAAACTCGGCTATCGATTATTATCCCGTCAAAATATTTAATGGAATTTCGGATACGCTTGGAGCGTTATCATTTAATTCCGATGGGGCCGCGGATTTATCCTTTTTGAATTCCGATACGCCGGTTTCAATTAAATTTTTGTGCGATATACGGCGGAATAGCCCAAGCACAGATCCTTTCGTAAAATCCGTTGGCATTAATTATAAAAGTTTACCCGAACTTACTACTTCGTATAATTTACTCAGCGTTTCCAAAGATTCTATCGTTCAAGGCGATTCAATATCCGTTTCCTTCGGCATAATAAATGCAGGCGAAATGAGCGCTGATTCAACGGATATCAAACTTTATCTTGTTAAACCCGACAATCAGAAGTTACTGCTTTCTTCCATACCGATTGAAAACCTAGCTGCGGACAGCGGCGCGAAATCTTCATTTATATTTCGAGATAATTACCTCAACGGATGGGGGAAAATGTTTTTTGAATTGGTTATAGACGAAGATAATTTAATTCCCGAATTCTATGAGGACAATAATATTTACCGCGTTCCTTTTGAAATTAAGAAGGATACAATTACAAATTTAGAAGCGGCTTACATTAAAGTACTTTTTAACGATTCGGAGATTTACGACAATGAAACTATAAACTCTAATCCCAGAATCGAAATAAATTTGAAATATCAGCCATTGTTCGATTATTCCGACACTATGCGAATAAGAGTATTTCTCGACGGCGAGAGGAAATTCGTCCGGAATATGGATAGCGTCGGATTTGATACTGTTCAAAGAGTAGTTACTTATGTGATGAAACCGAAATTAAAAAACGGCGCGCATTTTTTGAATATTGCCGGTCAGAATTTAATCGGGAATATAAAAGGGGAGAACGGGTATTCGCTTAATTTTAACGTAAGCGGAGATTTGGAAATTTTAAACGTGTATAATTATCCTAATCCGATGGGGGACGAGACGCATTTTATTTTTTCGTTAACAGACCTTCCGGACGATGTTTCAATTAAAATATTTACCGTTTCAGGCAGACTAATAAAATCGATTAAAATGGAATATGAAAAATTATCTTTCAATTTGAATAAAATCTATTGGGACGGGCGGGACGAAGACGGAGATCCGATAGCGAATGGCGTATATTTTTTCAAAATAATAGCGCATTATAAAGGTAAAACGAAAAGTGTAGTGCAAAAACTTGCGGTTGTACGGTGATTAAAAATAGAATGCTTTTACTGCCGCTTTTATTCTTTTCGGCGCTTTCACAAGTCGCAAATTCCCAGACTCTACCTGTGGAATTAGTATATTTCTATGGACAGCAGGAAGATAATAATATAGCTCTATTTTGGGGAACCGCTACCGAATTGAATAATTACGGATTTTTTATCGAACGGTCTCAGTCGGATAGTTTGAACTTTATTGAGGTCGGATTTATATTGGGACATGGAACTTCTTATTCGCCTAAAGACTATATTTTTACGGATACATCTGTAACTCAGCCGGATATTTATTATTTCAGATTAAAACAGATGGACACCAACGGCGCTATAAAGTACTCGTGGATAATATCCGTTAATTTGCTTACTTCTGTGGAGGAAGAGCGGCTGCCGGTTTATGAGTCCGAATTAAAGATTTATCCAAACCCGTTTAATTCGCAGACAATTGTAAGCTTTTCCTCTCCAATAAATGAGCGGGGAAGTTTAAGAATTTATGATGCAAACGGAAAATTTATCCAATCAATTTTCGACGGGATAATTGAAAAAGGGGAAAATAAGATAGTTGTTGATTTAAATAACTTCGCTTCAGGAAATTATTTCCTAAATTTACGAGTAAAAAAAAGAAATATTACGAAACGAATAATTCACTTAAAATAATTCGGAGAAAAAATGAAGAAATTATTAGTTATTTTATTTTTTGCGTCAAGTTTTACATTTGCGCAATTTCAAAATTTAAGACCCGATCAGGGAAATCTCGGCGCGGGACTCGGGATGAGTTGGATTGACGACAATCCGTTTTACACATTCCGTTTTAATCCGGAAATCTCGTTCGCGAATATTGGGATAGGATTGGACTTAAATCTGGAATTCTCGCCCAGCGGTCAAATACGTACGGAAAATTTTAACGAAGTATCCGATTATTTGAGCATCATCAGATATTTCCGTTACGGGCAGAAAGGCGACCCGGTTTATTTTAGAGTCGGAGCGCTCGATTATTCAACTCTCGGACACGGTTCGATAATGTATCTTTACAACAACAGTCCCACATTCGACGCCCGCCGTTTAGGAGTAGAATTCGATTTGGATATGAATCAATTCGGATTCGAGATGGTTTACGGTAACTTTCTGCAAAGCGGAGTTGTGGGCGTGCGCGGGTACACTCGTCCGCTGAAATTTACATCGCTCGGTTCTATCCCGGTCCTCGGAGATCTTGAAGTAGGAGCGACATTTGTAAACGATTTTAACAAAGACGCCGCCGTCACGGCTGGAGTTTACGATCCTCTGAATGATAAATTTACCGCAGTTCAATCCGAAAGCGCTGTTAGCGAGTTCGGTTTTGACTTGGGTCTGCCTATCGTCAGTAATGATATTGTTAAATTAGATCTCTATTATGATTTCGCTCAGATGGTTAATTACGGAAACGGTTCTTCGGCGGGAATAATTTTCGGACTAAATGGGGTGGGACTTGTGAATGTTAGAACCAAATTCGAGCGTCGGTTTAACAACGATCAATACATACCGGCATATTTCGGCGCGTTTTACGAACTCGAACGATTTCGTTTTGATAAAACTACCGGCGCTGTCAGCAGTAAAATTCAGCAGTTAAAATTAGCTCAAACTTCGCTCGGAAACGGCTGGTACGGCGAACTGCTCGTTACGTTGTTGGGAACCTTCGATATACTCGGAAGTTATCAAAGACTGGACGATCATCCGGATAGCGGAATACTCCACTTAGCTACGGATATTTCGCCAAAGGACGGTTCTTTTGTTGCGAGAGCGGGTTACGATAAGATAAACATCAAGGACGAAAAAGACCTTTTCACGCTCGACGATCGATCGTATTTATTTGCAGAGTTAGGATATAAACCGATGTCGTATATTGTTGTATCGATGGTTTATAATTGGACGTTCACTCCAATCCGCGACGGCGGAGATAATATAATCGGCTACGAACCTCAGAAGAAAAT
>CAYNUJ010000185.1:0-5899 GCA_964400095.1 uncultured Melioribacteraceae bacterium | reverse complement strand
GGTCCTTGCATATTTACAGGTAAAACCGCAATTTATTTCGGCGGTGAAGAATACTTCGACGATAAAAAAGGTCATGTAATGCTTAACAATCAGCCTCTTGCCGTGTGCGATAAAACCGCGAAAGATCTCTCGAATTTGGGTAGAAGCGATATTTTTATTTCGGAATCAACTTTCTTTTACGACGGGGGCGGATGCTGCTGAGGGAAATATAGGATGAATTATTCTAAAGAATTATGGATTTTTTTATCATGAATTGTTCTAAGAGTTGCTATTAATCCCCTGAGAATAATGTAATTGCTTATTTTTTTCACTCATTTGCTAAATGTAGAGCTTGAGCGTATAAATCTTAGAATATTTCTGATAACATATCTAATTGTTGCAATATTGCGAAGGAAATAAGAGGAGATGAATCGGCAACAACTAACATGTTAGAATTTCTCCAATTCCTCTTTCAATTCTACTGGATCATAATCAATAAAATCTATACCGTGTTTATCTAACTCTACTAAAAAATACTCTCTTTTCATCCCCGCTAATTCAGCCGCCTGTCCGAACGACAATTTATGGTTTTTAAGAAGCTGAAGCGCTGTTAGTAAACGCAATTGCTCCGTAAATTCTTTCTTATTCTGGTTAAGTGAATTGAGTAAATTTTCAGATATTTCAAATTTTATCTCTGCAGTTTTCATCATTTTTATCATATATAAATTCTAACCTCAAAATAATCGTTTCACAGATAAAATACAATCATGAATTTTACATGTCACTTATAATTTGAATTTATCTTTCTTTTTCTCAACCCAAATACTCAGATAAGTTATTCTCATAAGCAATTTAATTAAAACAAATGAACTTTCCAGAAAGGAAAATTAATATTAATTATGAATGGCAATAGTTGATGATTGTCATCGCAGTTATGAATAAAAGAACGCTCGTCATCGCAGAGTCCGTCATCGCGATCCCGACGACTTGTCGGGAGAAGCGATCTGCCGCACTATTTACGAAGCTCAAAATTGTGCAATTGTGCAATAGATTGCCGCGTCGTCCGATAAAAACGAGACTCCTCGCACCGACGGTAAAATTATCCGACGAAGGAGAAATACCCGTCATCGCGAGCGGAATGAAATGGAGCGTGGCGATCTGTTCCAATATATGCGAAACTCAAAAATGTGTGGATATACTAAAGATTGCTTCGTCGCTGTCGCTCCTCGCGATGACGGCTAAATTCTTAGCATGAGACGCAAAGACTAAATGCCGGTTCGGTCTTTTTCATCATAATTCAGTTGTACTCCTTTTTCTTTGTCAAAAAAAGAAATTTTTGTTAGTTCTTTATAAAATGAAAAAAAATCTTTATTATGATGAACGAATTATCAACTATGGTGAATATTTTCCGTCATGCACGAGATGTCAATCGCCTTAAGCATTATAGATATTGCCGAAAAAGAGGCAAGAAAAGCCGAAGCCAAAGTAATAAACGATATTGAACTGGACATAGGTTCTTTATCGGGAATAGAGTTGCAGGCTCTTCAATTTGCCTTCGAAGCCGTTAAAGACGGAACAATGCTTCAAACCGCGGAAATAAATATCAATTTCATTGAGGCAAAAGCCCTCTGCGCAAACTGTAAAGTTAAATTTGCTCTCGAAAATTATTTTTCAAGCTGTCCTGAATGCGATTCTTTTAATTATAAAATGATAACAGGGAAGGAATTAAAATTAAAATCCATTAACGTAGATTAATTTGGAGGAATTATGTGCGATACATGCGGATGCGGTCAACCGGGAGATGAAGTTACAATCAGCAAGCCCGGCGTATCTCTGAAACCGCTGCACAATCATACCCACGACCACGCGCTCTTACGCGATCATTCTCATTCCCATGAAACTGGGCATAGTCACACGCACATTCACGGTAAAACAATTCAAGTTGAAACGGATATATTGACCCGGAATAATTTATTAGCCGAAAGGAACCGCGGGTTCTTCGAGGCGAAAAATATCTTCGTTATGAACCTCGTCAGTTCGCCCGGCTCGGGCAAAACAAGTCTGCTTGAAAAAACATTAGTCGAGTTAAAAGATGAAATAAAATTTTCGGTTATTGAAGGTGATCAGCAGACACTGAACGACGCCGAAAGAATCAACGCGGTTGGAGTTCCCGCAATTCAGGTAAATACGGGGAACGGCTGCCACCTCGACGGCGAAATGATAAATAACGCGGTTAAAGAATTAGTTCCTGAAGAAAATTCCGTGATGATAATTGAAAACGTCGGGAACTTAGTCTGTCCGAGTCTTTTTGATTTGGGAGAGTCGGTTAGAGTTGTGATAATAAGCGTTACCGAAGGGGAAGACAAACCGCTGAAATACCCCAACATGTTTGCGTCTTCACAAGTTTGTGTGATAAATAAAATCGACCTGCTTCCTTACGTCGATTTCGACATTGAAAAAACTAAGGAATACGCCAAGCGCGTAAATCGTGATTTGAAATTTATCGAACTCTCCGTCAGATCGGGGGAAGGAATGGATGCCTGGATGCAGTGGATAAGGGAAAATTCAATTAGATCATGATGCGCGATACGGAATTGATAAATCGGTTACAGATTAAAATTACTGGTATAGTGCAGGGAGTCGGTTTCCGTCCTTTTATTTACAATCTTGCCGGGCGTATGGGAATTAAGGGATTTGTTACAAACACGACCAAAGGCGTTCTGATTGAAGCCGAAGGGGAGCGATTGGACGAGTTCGTGGATAATATCAGAACTTCCGCTCCGCCTCTTTCGGAAATTGAGTCTATTCAAATCACTCAAATTCCGAAAGTTAATTCTGAGGAATTTAAAATATTAAAATCGGAAAACCGGCTTGGAAACGAAACTCTCATATCTCCCGACGTATCAATCTGCAATGACTGCATAAGCGAGCTTTTCGAACCGTCGGACCGACGTTATCTCTATCCGTTTATCAACTGCACAAATTGCGGTCCCCGGTTTACGATTATTGAAAACATTCCCTACGACCGTCCTTTAACAACTATGAAACACTTTGAATTGTGCGGAGATTGCAGGGAAGAGTATGAAGACCCGTCCGACCGACGTTTCCACGCTCAACCGAACGCCTGCGCCGATTGCGGTCCCGAGCTGCGGCTTGAATATAACGGCGCTATTGAAGGCGACGCCGGAACGATATTTTCTACAGTTGCGGAGCTTTTGAACGGCGGAAAAATAGGCGCCGTAAAAGGTTTGGGAGGATTTCATTTATGCGCGGACGCTTTAAATTCCGAAGCGGTTTCAGAGCTTCGGAAAAGAAAACACCGCCAAGCCAAACCTCTTGCCGTAATGGTTCCCGATATTGAAACTGTAAAAGCTATTGCCGACGCCGGCGAAGAGGAACTGAAAACGCTTCAATCTCCGGAACGTCCGATTTTACTTCTCAAAAAAAAGAATGTGCTTCCCGAAGGAATTTCCCCCGGCAATAGAAGAATAGGTGTTATGCTTCCCTACACTCCGCTCCATTACGTTTTATTTCACTATTACGCCCAAACTCTTCCGGAAGGGAAACTTCCGGTTCTTATAATGACCAGCGCAAATTTAAGCGAGGAACCGATTTGCATTACGAACAAAGACGCTTCGGAGCGCTTAAATTCGATTGCCGATTTTTTTGTCTTCCATAACAGGGATATTCTAATCCGCGCGGACGATTCCGTCGGAATTTTCATTAACAATAAATTCAGAATACTCAGACGCGGCAGAGGATTCGTTCCGAAACGGCTCAAACTGCGGCGGGAATCTCAAGCCGTTCTTGCGGTTGGTGCTGAATTGAAGAATACTATCTGCATAACCAAAGGGCGAAGCGCATTTGTTAGTCAGCATATAGGCGATTTGACAAATTTACGCGCGTTCAAATTTTTCGAAGAAACCGTCGATCATATGCAGAGGATAATAAATTCCGGAGCAAAATATATAGCGGCAGATTTACACCCGGATTATTTATCGACTCAATTCGCGGCGAAAAGCGGACTGCCGGTTTTCGGAATTCAGCATCATCACGCACATATGGCGGCTTGCATGGCGGAAAATGGAATTAGCGCGGACAATGATGTGATTGGAATAATTCTCGACGGAACGGGACTCGGATACGACGGTACAATTTGGGGAGGAGAAATTTTATTCGGTAATTATACATCTGTGGAACGTTTGATGCATTTAGAGAGGATACCTCTGCCGGGAGGCGATGCGGCGGCAAAGGAACCCTGGCGAACCGCGGTGAGTTATCTTTTCAACGCTTTTGAAAATGAAACCGAAGCCGAGCGGATGTTCCCCGATTTGCCCGCAGAAAAAATTATTGAAATGATTAAACTGAATATTAATTCGCCGCTCACTAGCAGCGCGGGAAGATTATTCGACGCAGTTTCGGCAATCGCAGGCGGACCGCGGAAAATAAGATTTGAAGCCGAAGCCGCTATTGATTTGATGCATAAGTCCGATAAAACTATTTCCGATAAATATAATTGCGGCGAACCTCGGTTTGACGAAGGAATAATTCCGGTAAAAGAGCTTATAAGAAATATTTATCGAGACGTAATTAACGGCATTCCCTATTCAATTGTTGGAGGTAAATTCCACAATACTTTAGCTTGGCTTTTATGCGAAGCGGCTTTAACCGCGGCTGAAATGAGAAATACGAGTAAAATTGTTCTTAGCGGAGGAGTTTTTCAGAACGAAATTTTGTTGGATTTAATAGAGCGGAAACTAACTGAAATTGGAATGGAGGTTTATTCGCATTCCAAATTTCCGGCTAACGACGGTTCTATTTCATTGGGACAAGCCGCGATCGCGTCGGAATTGATAAACGAAAAAACGGACAAAGTAAATTTCATTAATTAATCAGGAGTTATTATGTGTCTCGCAGTACCGGGGAAAGTAATAGAAATTAGGGATGAAAACGGAATGAAAATGGCTAAGATAGATTATTCCGGTTCGATAAGCAGAGCCTGCGTTGAATACTGCGGCGATGTGGAAGTGGGGAAGTACGTTATTGTTCACGCGGGAATGGCTATTTCGGTTCTCGACGAGGAAGAAGCGCGTAAGAGCATAGACATACACCGCACTTTAGCCGAGGATGCCGCCAAGGAGGGGAAGGATATATTCGATAATCCTTTAAACGAAGGAGATTAGCGATGAAATATGTGGACGAATTCAGAGACGGAAAATTAGCGCGGTATTACGCCGATAAAATAAATGAAATTGCCAAAGGAAATTGGGTATTGATGGAAGTCTGCGGCGGGCAGACTCACTCAATTATTCAGCACGGAATCGATCAAGCCCTTCCTGAAAACGTGGAAATGGTGCATGGTCCAGGATGCCCGGTGTGCGTTACTCCGCTTGAAGTAATCGATAGAGCTATTGCGGTTGCCAAGAGACCTGATGTTATTTTCACTTCTTTCGGGGATATGCTCAGAGTTCCCGGCAGCAATTCCGATTTATTCAAAGCCAAAAGCGAAGGCGCGGACGTGCGAATTGTTTACTCCGCGCTGGAAGCGTTGAAAATAGCGCGGGAAAATCCTTCCAAAGAAGTAGTGTTTTTTGCCATCGGATTTGAAACCACCGCTCCCGGAAACGCCGCAGCGGTTCTTCAAGCGTATAAAGAAGGAATAAAAAATTTCAGCGAAATTGTGAGTCACGTTTTAGTTCCCCCCGCAATGGAAGCGATACTTTCTTCGCCGGATAACAGAGTGCAGGCTTTCCTTGCAGCAGGACATGTATGCACGATTATGGGGTACTGGGAGTATGAACCGATAGCGAAAAAGTTCCGCGTTCCAATTATTCCGACTGGATTCGAGCCTGTGGATATATTAAACGGAATTTATCTCGCCGTAAAACAGTTGGAAGAAGGGAAATTTGAAGTTGAAAAT
>CAYNUJ010000184.1:0-5915 GCA_964400095.1 uncultured Melioribacteraceae bacterium | reverse complement strand
GAGGCGGCGATCGGATTCGAACCGATGAATAAAGGTTTTGCAGACCTTCGCCTTAGACCACTTGGCCACGCCGCCAAAAATAAAATCATAAAAAAAAATCCACTCGGAGTGGATTTTTCGAGCGGGAAACGGGATTTGAACCCGCGACATTCACGTTGGCAACGTGACGCTCTACCACTGAGCTATTCCCGCTTTTAAATTACTTCAATTTTTCAAAGTGAATTCGACATTTTACCGTTTAGTAAAAACATCAAATTGGAATGCCAAATATAATATTGTTTTGATTTTTTGGCAACAATTATTTACCGCCGGGGCAATAAATAATTTCATGAATAAGGCTGTATTTGCTTTTATAGAGTAAAACCCGTGATAAACCCAATGCTAAATTTAGCAACATAAAAAAATCATATTCAAAAAAATTGTATTTTTGTTCATCGAATAATATTAGGTAATTTAATGCTTGAACCGGAAAGAGAAGAATTAGCGAATAAACTGAAGACAAAAGGTATTACAGACGAAAGCGTTTTAGACGCCATAAGGAAAGTGGAAAGACATCTATTTGTTCCGCCGGCAATGCTTCATCACGCGTACGAGGATATCGCGCTTCCAATTGGGCACAACCAGACAATTTCCCAGCCTTATACCGTTGCTGTGATGACGCAGTCTCTCAAACTGAAAAAGGGAGATAAGGTACTTGAAATCGGCACCGGATCCGGGTATCAATCGGCAATTTTATCCGCAATGGGAATGAAAGTATTTTCTATTGAGAGAAACGATATTATTTTTCTTAGAACACAAAAACTTTTCGATAAATTAAATATTAGAGCCGCGCTCCGGTGCGCCGACGGAACAATAGGATGGGATGAATTCGCTCCTTTTCATGGAATTATTGTTACGGCGGGTTCGCCGAAAATACCAAGTAATTTGATGAAGCAGTTGTCTTTAAACGGTCGGCTTGTAATTCCGGTTGGCGACAGAAATTCGCAGAATCTTAAAATTCTGAAAAAAGTTTCCGATGAAGAGTTTGATTTAGATGAAATTCCTTATTTTGCTTTTGTTCCACTCATAGGAAGAGAAGGATGGGAAGAAAAGTAATTGTCGTTCTGGGTCCCACGGCTTCCGGAAAAACTAAAATCGGCATCGAATTGGCTCTTGAACTAAACGGGGAAATCATATCTGCGGACAGCAGACAATTCTATAAAAATCTAAACATCGGTACGGCAAAACCATCCGTTGAAGAACGCGCTTTGGTTAAACACCATTTCATCGATTTCGTTGAGCCGGAGGATTATTTTAACGCGAGTATGTTTGAAAAAGCCGCTCTTGGCAAAATAAGCGAAATGTTTGATAGGGGAATTCAGCCGATAGTTGTCGGAGGTTCGGGACTTTATATTATGGCGTTAGTAGAAGGGATTTTTGACAATGGAGAAACCGATCCTGAAATAAGAGAGGAAATAAAGCATTTAAGAGAGGAAAAAGGGAACGAATTTATTTATGAAAAACTTATTCGCGTCGATCCCGCGGTAGCCTCGACGATGATTCCTCAAAATTGGAAACGGGTTATGAGAGCGCTGGAGGTTTATTATTCTACCGGAAAGTCAATTTTGGATCTCCAAAAAAAGCATAAAAGGGAATTGGAATTTGCTTTTTTTCAATTCGGTCTGAATTGGGAGAGAGAAAAATTATATAAAAGAATTGAAGAAAGAGTAGATTCAATGTTCGAAAACGGGCTATTGGAAGAAGCGGAAAAATTTAGGGATAAAGGTTATTCGCCCGAAATTAATGCGCTGAATACTGTGGGATATAAAGAATTATTTTTATATTTTGACGGTTCAATAACTTTAGATAGAGCAAAGGAACTTATTAAAAGAAATACGAGAAGATTCGCTAAAAGACAGTTTACTTGGTTCAAAAAAGATGAAAATATAAATTGGTTCAGCATTAATTCCGATAAACAATTGCTTGAAATAAAAAATAAAATTATTAATCAAATTAGAAGTGAAAATGAAAGAGAAAATTAGAATTGCATCAGGACAGGGTTTTTGGGGCGATTTAATCGAAGCGCCTTTCAAACAAGTTACATCCGGCGATGTGGATTATCTCGTAATGGATTACCTTGCCGAAGTTACTATGTCCATTATGCAGAAGCAGAAAAACAAAAATCCGGAAATGGGTTACGCGAGGGATATCCCGGCTTTGATGGAGAGAATTCTCCCGGTTTGCAAGGAGAAAAACATTAAAGTTATTACAAACGGCGGGGGAGTGAACCCAACCGCATGCGCAAAAGCAGTGCTTGAAGTTGCGCGCAAATTGAATATTAAGGATTTAAAATTAGCCGTTGTTCTCGGCGATAATATTAAAGACCGCTTGGACGAAATAATTGAAGCGGGATGCGAACTGAATAATATGGAAACCGGGGAATCTATCATTCCAATTAAAGATAAATTATTGAGCGCTAATGTTTATTTCGGAGCCTTTCCGATTGTGGAAGCTCTGCAAAAAGGCGCGGATGTTGTGATTACCGGAAGAACCACCGATACCGGCTTAACTTTGGCTCCGATGATTTATGAATTCGGGTGGAAGAAAAACCGGTACGATTTGATGTCTGCGGGAACGGTAGCGGGTCATATTTTGGAATGCGGCGCGCAGGCAACCGGAGGGAATTTCCTCGGCGATTGGCGGAGCATACCTGACATGAGCAATATTGGATTCCCAATCTGCGAAGCGTTTCCAAACGGTGAATTTGTTATTACTAAACACGAAAATCTCGGTGGCAGAGTTTCTGTTGATACGGTTTCGGAACAGCTTGTTTACGAAATAGGCGATCCGAAGGATTACATTACTCCCGACTGTGTGGCGGATTTCACTTCAATAAAATTGGAGGATGCCGGAAAGGACAGAGTGAAAGTTTACAACATTAACGGAACCGAAGCCACTGAATCTTATAAAGTATCCTGCGCTTACGCCGACGGATATTCAGCCGTCGGTTCGTTAACTTATTCCTGGCCGCAGGCGTTCACAAAAGCTAAAACAGCCGATAAGATTTTACGCGACCGTCTCGAAGCTCTGGGACTCGAGTTCGACGAAATTAGAACGGAATACGTGGGCGTTAATTCATGCCACGGACCGCTCTCGAAAAAATTAGCTGAAGATGATATAAACGAAGTTATGATGCGCGTTGCCGTGCGATCGCATGATTTTAATGCGGTTAAAAGATTCGGCAGGGAAATTGCTCCGTTAATTTTAACCGGACCTCCGGCTGTAACAGGATTTGCCGGCGGAGCGCCCAAGCCGAGCGAGGTTGTCGCTTATTGGCCCGCTTTAATGCCGAAAAAACTGGTTGAACCTGAAGTTAAAATTATGGAGTTGTAAATGAAAATTAAATTAATAGATATTGCTCACGGAAGAAGCGGCGATAAAGGCGACGCCGCGAATGTAGGAATTATAGCTTACGACAAAAAAGGCTATGAAATTATCAATAAATATTTAACCGCGGGAAAAGTAAAAGAGCATTTCGAAGGCATATGCGAAGGAGAAGTGGAAAGATACGAACTGCCTAATATCCGCGCTCTTAATTTTATGCTTCACAACACTCTCGGCGGCGGCGGAACTGTATCGCTTAAACACGACGCCCAGGGAAAAACTCTCGCCGCGGCGTTATTGAGAATGGAATTGGAAATTGACGATTAACTTTCTCTATCTTTGCCGTTTATATTATTGAAATTAGGAGATTTTATGTTTGACGATCAAAAGAAAACACTGAAAGAAATAAAAGAGAAGATACTGAATTTAAGAGGTTATCTTTAACTTAGATGAGAAAGACAAAGAAGTAAGCCAATTAAAACTAAAATCGGAAGACAACGATTTCTGGAACGATCAGAAAAACGCACAGGCGGTTCTGCAAAAAATTAAATTACTCCAAGACTGGATAGATTTATATGAAAAATTAAAGAGCGCCGCGGAGGAAATAGAAGAGTACATCGATATTGCGGAAATGGAAGAGGACGAAAAGTATATTTCCGAAATTGAAAAGGAACTTGAAAAACTTGCCAAAAATTTTGAACGCGCCGAGTTCAAAAGCATGCTTTCCGGCAGAGACGATAATAGAAACTGCATTGTTACAATTCATTCGGGAGCGGGCGGAACGGAAGCTCAGGATTGGGCGGACATGCTTATGCGCATGTATTTTAGATGGGCGGAAAGAAACGGATTTAAAATTACTCTGCTTGACAGGTTAGACGGCGACGGAGCGGGAATTAAAAGCGCCACATTGGATGTTGCAGGCGAGTTCGCTTACGGTTATCTTAAAGCGGAAATCGGAGTTCACCGCTTAGTAAGAATTTCTCCCTTCGACAGCAACAAACGCCGTCACACTTCTTTCGCGTCGGTTTTCGTTATGCCGGAAGTTGACGATTCGATTGAGATTGAAATCAATACCGCCGATTTGAGAATAGACACTTTCCGCTCCGGCGGCAAGGGCGGACAAAATGTAAACAAAGTTGAAACAGCGGTAAGAATTACTCATCTACCCACGGGAATTGTAGCCGCGTGCCAGAGCGAGCGTTCGCAGATGCAGAATAAAATGAATGCCCTTAAACTGCTTAAAGCCAAACTTTATCAGGAAGAATTGAAAAAGCAGGAAGCCGAGCACGACGAAATGCAAAAAAATAAAATGAAAATCGAATGGGGCAGTCAAATCCGTTCCTACGTTTTCCATCCCTATAATATGGTTAAAGATCACCGCACGAATTATGAAACATCCGACGTGCAGAGCGTAATGGACGGGAACATAGATAATTTCATTAAAGAATTCTTGCTACAGTATTCGCAAAGTTAACCCCGAACTATGCAATAGAAATCTGAAATACTTGTAACTTATTGTTAAATATAAAGATATTCTAATGCATAGCAATAGAAAATGGTTAAAATATGAAAGACGATAACTACTTTTCAAGTAATGATTTAGAAGAATTATATTTTCTCTATTGCATAGTTGGGGTTAAATGAATAATAGTAATGATTTCTTCGATAGAGTTTACAAGGTCGTCGCCCGAATTCCTTACGGCAAAGTAACCACTTACGGAGCGATTGCCGAAAAATGCGGCGTCCGTTCCTCGGCAAGAACCGTCGGCTGGGCGCTCAATTCAGCGAAGAACTCCAATCTGCCATGTCACCGAGTAGTGAACAGGTTCGGAGCGTTGACCGGAAAAATACATTTCGGCGATCCGAATCTTATGATGGAATTATTGAAATCGGAGGGCGTTGAGTTCGATAAAGACAATTGTGTTTTGATGGAAAAATATTTCTGGAATCCGAATGGAACGGGTTAAAGATTTTGTGTTTTATCCGGAACGTTCTGTTCCATTTCGTCTGGGCGGCAAGATTAAATGATTGGCAGCTTATACGCAATTCTGATTTTTTAATTCTATCAATTTGATATTTAGTTTTTCAATAATTGGGAGCGCTTCAAAATCATATAACCTAATTCCAAAATATCTGGTCTCATTATCTATTCTGAATCTTATGTTTCCGTTTCCAATACCCCAATCATTTAATGTGTTCCTCTTAAAGGGATTAAGTTTTTCCTGATCGAAATATTCGAATTTATCAATATTACATACATTATATTTTTTAACAATCGAAAAAAAAGTTTTTTGCAAAAATGAAATTCTCGCTCATCTAAGATAATTATTTCCCTACCAAAGAGGTTGTAAAACCAATTATAAAAGAAAATCATTCCTAGTATGACGAAAAATGGCGACAAAATAATAATAGCGATTTTATCCGCTTCAATTAAAAATATTATAAAAAAATATAACCAAATGGGCGCTAATGTTAAAGATTGAAGACTTCTTCTTTTCAGCGATTCAGAGTAAAATTTAAATTCATAAAAAACAAGGAATTATACACAAGGC
>CAYNUJ010000183.1:0-6021 GCA_964400095.1 uncultured Melioribacteraceae bacterium | reverse complement strand
ATTCCACCGTTCCATCCGTGTTCTGACAAAAAATTCTGGTAAAAAACTAAAAAATTATTGGACATTTAAATCTAATTTTTCTAATTTTGCATTCGTTGAGGGAGGGAAAGGCTGAATAAGAATAAATGTATATATCTCTATATAAATTAATTCTTTGACAATCTAAAGGAAACAGTCATGAAAAAATTATTTCCCTTTCTTGCTGTTTTTCTTCTTATTCCGGTTATATCCTTCCCTCAGTTAATTGAGGAAAATTTTGATTATTCGATTACCGACTCCTTTTCCACAGTTCAGTCTAATTGGACAACCTCCTCCGGAACTGAAGCCAAAGTTGTTTCGGGAAGTTTTAGCTATACGGATTATCCTTCATCCGGAGTGGGCAATAAACTCCAGCTTTCAAGCTCCGCTTCAAGCGATTACGCAAGAAGTCTTCCTTCAAGTATTTCAAGCGGATCGGTTTACGAAAGTTTCTTATTGGATGTTTTTAACGCCACGGGTATTAAAGGCAACGGAACAAGCGGCGATTATTTTATCCATTATAAGAGCGGCAATTCAAATATCTCCAGAATTTACATTAGAGAAGGAACAACTGGAAGCGTTTACCAGCTCGGTTTAGGTAAAACCGGTTCATCAACGTCTTCGTTTCTGACAAGTAAAGAATTATCTTATAATACGGTTTATTTAGTTACATTCTCTTATACTTTTAATACGGCATCAACTGTTGACGATGAGGTGGAACTTTGGGTGAACCCGGATCTTTCCGGTCCCGAACCTATCGCGGATTTAGCCTTTACTGATTCTACAACTGATCCGGTGGATATTGATAAAACTTGTATAAGGCAGTCAACTACTACAATCAATGGCGAGATCGATGGCATAAGAGTCTCCACTTCCTGGTCAACCGCTCCGCTTCCTGTTGAACTTACTGCATTCAATGCAATTAAATTAAATGATAAAGTAAAATTAATTTGGTCGACTGCAACTGAAGTAAATAATTACGGATTTGAAATTCAAAGAAGAAAATCCTCAATTGATGATTGGAATTATCTCGGTTTCGTTAATGGGCATGGAAATTCTAATACGCCACATCTTTATTCATTTATTGTTCGGAATCCGATGCAGGGGATGAATTATTATAGATTAAAACAAATTGACATAGACGGACAATTTGAATTTTCGGATATTGTTGAAGTGAATTTTAACTCAAGGGATTATTTCATACTTTATCCGGCGTACCCGAATCCTTGCAATCCCGAAGCAAAAGAGAATTTCTATATAAAATCGTCAAAGAATTTAACGGTTCTCCTTTACAATGAACTCGGAGAAGTAGTTAAATCTTTTTTCACTAATGAATATTTCGAATCCGGTTTGCATTCAATTGTGATTAATGGCGCCGGTTTGCCTTCCGGAGTGTATTTCTTGAATTTTGAAGGGGAAGGTATTCATGCTGTTAGGAAAATTGTAATCGCCAAATAATCACGCAGAGACGCGGAGTACGCCAAGGGTATGAAGATCGAATTAAATAATCACGCAGAGACGCGGAGAACGCAGAGAGAATAATAGTAATGCATGAGAATGAAATAACACATATAATTATTAAATATGGTATTGAAATTCATAAAGCTCTTGGCCCCGGGCTTTTGGAATCGGTTTACGAAAAAATTCTATATGATGAATTAATTGAAAATAATCTAAAAGTTGAAAGACAAAAGAAGTTACCAATAAAATACAAGAATAGAGAAATAAATATGTATTTTAGAACGGATTTGATTGTTGAAAATAAAGTAATTATAGAAATTAAATCCGTCGAAAATTTATTGCCATTGCATTTTAAACAATTATTAACATATTTGAAATTATCAGATCTTAGATTGGGACTTTTGATAAATTTTAATGTAAATATTCTAAAAGATGGCATTCACAGAGTTGTAAATAATTTCTATTAAATTTTTTCTCAGCGCTCTCTGCGCCTCTGCGTGAAATTTTGAAGGCACATTTCTTTCCCTTATTTTTACCTTTTGATTTTACAGAAATAGGGAATTTAATGAAGATAATTTCAGTTGTGGGCGCTCGTCCTAATTTTATGAAAGTCGCCCCCATCCACAGAGCGATTGCGAATTATAATTCTAAATCATCAAGCGTATCCGATCGACATTCAACCATTCAGCCATTCAATCATTCAAACGAACCGGATAGGATAACCCACTTGATTTGCCACACCGGTCAGCACTACGATGAGAAAATGTCAAAAATATTTTTCCAAGATTTGGAACTGCCCGAACCGGATTTTTATCTTGGCGTTGGTAGTGGTACCCATGCCGAACAAACTGGTAAGGTAATGATTGAGTTTGAGAAGGTTTTACTAAAAGAGAAACCGGATTACGTTTTGGTGGTCGGTGATGTTAATTCAACAATTGCTTGTACGTTAACTGCGGCTAAATTACATATAAAAACCATACACGTGGAAGCAGGATTGCGCAGCGGTGACCGCATGATGCCGGAGGAAGTCAATCGCGTATTAACCGATTCCATTTCCGATCTTTTATTTGTAACCGAGGAGAGTGGAATCAAAAACTTAACACATGAAGGCGTTCCTGAAGAAAAAGTATATTTCACGGGCAACGTGATGATTGACAGCGTTGCATATTATCTTTCGAAGGCGGAGAAATCTAACATATTGAATGAGTTATCAGTTGAAGTGGGTGAATATATTTTAGTTACACTTCATCGACCGAGCAATGTTGATGAACCGGAACAGCTGAGGAAATTGATTGGTATGCTTAATAGATTAGCCGAAAGAAGAAAGGTGATTTTCCCGGTTCATCCTCGAACTCGTAAGAACTTGGAAAATCAATCATTAATGCAGACAATTCGGAGCGAAGCGGAGATCCCGACTCGTCGGGACAGTCAATCAGTTCACCTTTGCGATCCAATCGGTTACATCGATTTTCTTGCATTGACAAAAAAAGCCGAACTGATTTTAACAGATTCCGGCGGAATTCAAGAGGAATCGACTTACCTCGGCGTTCAGTGCATTACGTTAAGAGATTCCACCGAACGTCCCGTTACTGTGGACATTGGGACTAATCAATTATTGGGCAGTGATTTAATAGCGGCGGAAAAAGCCGCGAATGAAATACTCGATGGAAATTTGAAAAACGGTGGTGTTCCCGAACTATGGGATGGATATGCCGCGGAGAGAATTGTTAAAGTTATTATAGAACACAGATGACGCGGATAAAACAGATTTACGCGGATAATTTTATTGAATTCATCAGTGATAATCAGTAGGATCAGTGTTATCTGTGTTCCTAAATGGAGATAATTATGAGTATCAAAATAGCGGTAATCGGTACGGGAAGATGGGGCTTGAACCATGTGCGTACCGCGCGACAAATATTAGGGGAGAGTTTTAACCTTGTTTGCGATGCCTATCGGACGAACGAGGAGAAAATCAAAGAAATAGCCGAGGATATTAAAATTATTACTGATCCGGATGAGATTGCAAATAACAATGCAATTGATGCGGTAATAATCGCCACTCCGGCGGAAACACATTTTGAAATAGCGAAGAAAATGTTGGAGTCGGGTAAATCGGCGCTGGTGGAAAAACCGATTACTCTTACAGCGGAAGACGCGGCGGAACTGCAGAAAATTTCGGAAGAGACCGGAAACAAGCTGATGGTCGGGCATATTCTTCTATATCACCCAGCCGTTATTAAAATGAAAGAAATAATTACAAACGGCGAGATTGGTAAGTTAGAATATATTTATTCTAACCGCCTCAATTTGGGACGCGTTCGCCGGGAAGAAAATATTCTCTGGTCGTTCGCGCCGCACGATATATCTGTTATACAATACTTTGCTCAAGAGGAACCGGTGGAAGTGTTTTCGCACGGAGCGATGTATTTACAGAAGGACATTGAGGATACGACAATTACCTACTTAAAATACGCCAGCGGAATCAACGCTCATATTTTTGTTAATTGGCTGCATCCCTTTAAAGAACAAAGGATGGTCGTTATTGGGTCTAACGGAATGCTTGTTTTTGAAGATAGTCTCCCCGATGAAAAATTGAAGTTATATCATAAGGACTATAAGTTTGAAAATGGAAATATTAAAGGCTCCAAGGATTATGATGTAATTGAATTTGACGGTAAACCTCCGCTGCAAGCCGAACAAGAACATTTCTTCGACTGCGTTATTAATAATAAAGAACCGCTAACAAACGGCAAGCACGCTTTGGAAGTGATGAAAATTCTTGTAGCAGGGACAAAGGAACTAAAGGCGTAGAGTATTTTAATGGGAAAATTTTTTCTCTATTGGGGATGATTGGAATAATGGATGAGAATGGTTGAATGACGGACAAGAATGTGATATAGGATGAATGGATGTCCATTGGATGTGGTGCGGATGATTGAAATTATAGTTGCTTATCTGTGAGAATCCGTGACTAAATCTGTGTGTATCTGTGGTTTCTCTTGTTTTACCATAGTCGCAGTCTCTCACGGACATTCAGCCATCCAAAGAACTCATCGGAGACTGACACCCAGCCATCCGAAACTTGCTTCGGCTGCTTTTCCATCATTTCCCTACTTCATTGTCCGAAATATTTGATAGCTCGAGATGAAAGAATTTGATTTGTTATATTTGTGCATTATGATTTGTGTTATTAAATTTGATGTATAATTTCGGATGATTGGATGGATGAGGAAATCTTAAATAGAAATCGGAATATTAATAGGGGTTATAGAAAATTACAAGTTTGGCTGGAAGCCATTGAATTAGCTGCTTTTGTTAGGGACATATTAAAGAAAAAAGATACTATTCCATTTAAAGTCAGAGCTCAGATACAAGATTCGATACTTTCTGTTCCTTCAAACATTGCCGAAGGTTATTCTAGAAGATCATTAAAAGAGTATATTCGGCATTTGAATATATCTTTATCGTCGCTGTCGGAGAATTATTCGCAATTTTTTGTATTGCTTGAATCCGGTGATATTAAAAAAGAAGTATTTGATGATTATGACAGCAAGCATTATAAACTTGAAAATAAATTATTAAAGTTGATAGAAAGTTTAATTAATAAATTAAAAAACCAGAATGACTGGGAACAAGATTATTTGGTTAAAGAAAATGAAATTCAGTATTTGAAGAGTGATGATTAGCGGTGCATCCATTCATCCAAAAAATTTGTTTGAGGATATCATCCAGCCATCCCATTTCTAACTTTTACAAGATTCAACAGAGATTGTATAATTATTGAGGAATTTATGAGTAAAGAAAGGTATTATATCAACGAACACGCCGTTGTTGACGATAACGTCCAAATAGGCGATGAAACAAAAATTTGGCATTTTTCCCACGTTCAATCTGGAGCTAAGATTGGGAAGAAGTGCGTTCTCGGACAAAATGTAAACGTCGCGAATAACGTGACGATAGGTGATTTTGTAAAAATTCAAAACAACGTCAGCGTTTACGAAGGCGTTACTTTAGAGGATTATGTGTTTTGCGGTCCCTCGATGGTATTTACTAATATTCTGAATCCGCGATGCAAATATCCGCAGGTGGGCGCTGAGTTCTATATTGACACGCTTGTGAAAGAAGGCGCCAGCCTCGGAGCTAATTGCACTATTGTTTGCGGACATACAATAGGCAGGTTCGCATTCGTGGGCGCCGGAAGCGTAGTTACAAAAGACGTTCCCGATTACGCTTTGGTTGTCGGCAACCCCGCTCGTATTGTCGGATGGTTTTCCGAAGCGGGAAATAAATTGGAATTCGATGAAAAAGGTTTTACCTTTTGTGAAAAATCGAAAAGAAAATATTACTTCGATGGCGCTAAAGTTACTGACGTGACGGATGAAGAATTGTAAAAACAATTTAAATTGTATTGATTAAATTGAAACAATGCTATATTTTTGATGACTTAAAAATTGATATTTGTGGGGCCTGTAGCTCAGCCGGTTAGAGCATCTGACTCATAATCAGAGGGTCCGGGGTTCGAGTCCCTGCGGGCCCACA
>CAYNUJ010000182.1:0-6034 GCA_964400095.1 uncultured Melioribacteraceae bacterium | reverse complement strand
GTAATATCATTCTGCATTTCGGAAATAATTTCGTCGTGGTATTTTTCATATTCTTTTGCCGCCGATTTTTTTTTTTCCGGTTTAAGAGGAACGGTAACGGTTTCGGGCTTTGAAAGCGAAGAGTAAATTAAAAATTTTGCTTCCGCGTAATGCTCGGCTTGGGCAACAATTTTTCCGTCGATATCAACAATCTCAAAATTGCCGAAAAATTCCCCGCCTATCGTTAAAACCCTGCCGCCGGTTTCTATTTTTCTTACTTCCTCATAATTGATAAAATCGGAGGGAAAATTTTTCTTCTCCCCTCTTAATTTTTCAATCCAATTTTGCTCGAAAGCTTTTTCCGTCATTTTACAGATTTGAAATTTATATCCGCCTCGGTGGGGTTTTCAACCCAATCGGCAACAAACACATTTGTATCGTGTGTCGGCTTTCTTTCCGCGTTTCTATTGGAACAGAAAGCGATTTTTTTTCCGTCGTAAGAAAACATCGGGAACGCGTCGAAAGTACCGCTATGCGTAATTTGTTCGAGTCCGGTTCCGTCCAAATTTATCATAAAAATATCGAATAATCTTCCGCCTTCCTCCTGCGAATGATGATTTGAACAGAAAAGAATTTTCTTTCCGTCGGGACTGAAAAACGGCGCCCAATTTGCTCCGGGCAAGTCCGTCACCTGACGTACATTTTTTCCGTCGATATCGGAAACGAACACATTTAAAGATTTAGGCTCTACAAGATAATTTGAAAGGAGCTTTTTATACGCTTCCGCTTCCTCGCCCTTTGGTCTGCTCGCGCGCCATACAATCATTTTCGAATCTCTCGAAAAGAACGCTCCGCCGTCGTAGCCGAGTGTATTTGTAAGTTGAAGCAATTCGCCTGTGGCAATTTCGTATCGCCAGAGTTCCAAGTCGCCCGAACGCGTTGAAGTAAAAACAATATATTCCCCGTCGGGAGATACAGTAGGTTCGGCGTCGTATCCTTCGCCTCCGATAAGCAGTTTCAAATCGCTTCCGTCGGAATTGGCGATGTAAATATCGTATGTTTCATAGACTGCCCAGACGTATCTTCCGCCTTTGAACATTACGGTTTTCGGACAATCTTCGTCCGCCGCGTGTGTGGAAGCGTAAATCACTTTGCCGCTCTTCAAAAAATATGCGCACGTAGTTCTTCCCTTTCCTGTGGAAATTAATTGGTAGGTTTTCCCCGGCGCAACCGGCGAACCGTCGATATTCATTTTGAATATCTGATCGCAGCCTTGAGGATTAATTTTATCCCAATCCGATTGAAAGATCAACTGTTTATTATCGAAACTCCAATAGGCTTCCGCGTTGTTGCCGCCGAAAGTAAGCTGTTTAATATTACGCAGATGAGTCTCTCCGGTAAAACGAAGCGAATCACTTTCCGGCGAGTAGCCGTTTTTTTTCGAGTCGCCGCAGCCAAATAATATCAGCGCGGTTAATAAAGAGAAGATTATTTTTTTCATGAACTATCCTTTGAATATATTTTCACTCATCAACTGATTTAAATTTTAATCTGTATAGAATTATCAATCCGGCTAAAATTAGAGGAACGCTTAAAATTTGACCCATGTCGAGAGCCATTCCGCGCTCCCAGCTTTCCTGATATTCTTTGAAAAATTCCACAAAAAATCTGAACGAGAAAACCAATACTAAAAACTGTCCGAATATAAATCCGTCTTTGAGTTTTGCTCCGTGTTTCCGGTAGAATGTAAATAACAAAAGAAAAATTAATAAATAACCGATCGCTTCATAAATTTGCGCCGGATGGCGTGGGATATTATCCACCCTTTCAAAAACAAACGACCAGGGCATGTCTGTGGCTTTGCCGATAATTTCGGAATTAAACAGATTGCCTGTCCGTATAAAAAATCCGGCTAACGCAACGGTAATCACTACCCTGTCCATAACCCAAAAAAAAGATTGATCCGGCTTTCTCTTTGAATATAAATACATCGAAATAAGAATTCCCACAGCCGCGCCGTGACTCGCGAGTCCGCCGTGCCAGATCATTAAAATTTCAAGGGGGTGACTTAAATAAAAATCCGGGTTATAAAATAGAACATGCCCCAAACGGGCGCCGACAACGGTTCCGATTATCATATACCAAAGAAGATCGTTAAGGTCGTCTTCTTTTTTTCCTTCGGACTTGAATATTTTATTCATTATTTGAAATCCGATGATAAAAGAAAGGGCAAATAATAATCCGTACCATCTGATTCGCAACGGTCCGAGAGAAAATATCTCCGGACTTATATTCCAATGTATCAAAATGATTTCCGCTTTTGTAAGAAAATTTGCAAATATTATTTAAATTTAAAAAATAAAATCGGAATAAACTAAGTTGAGAGGAGCAAAATCGATAAAACCGGTCTATTCTCTGTGAACCGCTCTCGAAAATTCATCGAGGAGATTCCAGTTAAGTTCATTTTCAAAATGATTTCCCGTAACGACAATTTTCGCGCCGCTTTCGGCTTTAGTCCGGGCTTCCTCCGGAGTTTTAATTCCGCCTCCGGTAATAACGGGAATATCAACGGATTGAGTAACCGCGGCTATCATCTCGTTTGGAACTGCCATATCCGCGCCCGATCCGCCCTCCAAATAAACTGTTTTCATCCCCATCATTTCCGCCGCCATCGCCGTAGCCGTAGCAATTTCCGGTTTGTTTCTCGGAATCGGTTTGCTGCCGGAGATGTATTCCGCCGTTGTTGTCCTTCCGGATTCAATTAGCATATATCCGCAGCTAATCGCTTCGAGTTTATATTTCCTAATTATCGGCGCTGCAATAACATGCTTTCCGAAAATTTGATCGGCGTTTCGCCCGCTGATTAAACTGATGTACAACAGCGCGTCGGCAGACGGGTTAATTTGTTCTACACCGCCGGGGAATAAAATTACCGGCAGTTCGCTGTTCTCTTTCAAAATTTTTATGGATGAATCCAAATCGCCGGAAATCATCAAACTTCCGCCCACAAGGAAACCGTCAACTCCCGCTTCAGCGCATCTACCGCAAAATTCGTATAACTTCTCGCCGTTTATTTTATCGGGGTCTATTAATATTAAATAGACCGCGCCCTTTTTTTCGATTACGTCGAGTAAGTAAGAATATGTTTTCATACCTTCATTAAGATAAATTTAATTGCATTGTTAAAGATATAAAAGTTTATTATTATTAACAGCATGAAACTGAAATTTAATAGCGCATTTGGAGAGTTGAGCCGTATATATTTCTTTCTTTAACTGAAAGAGAACATAAAGTAATGATGTATTCTTAATCCATTATGGAGGAATTAGTATGAATCATTTGAAATTATTTGTCCTTGTTTTCCTATTATTTCATTCCGTCTCCTTTTCTCAAAACGCCGAAGATTCCCTCAAATACGGGCTCACTTTCTCCGTGGGTTCAAATTTTACTCTTCAAAATTTCGAAGGCAGCGCTATCTCCGGCAAATATTTTTTTGACGCTAAACGGGGCTTAAGAATTACATTTAGCCTTGACGGATATAATCTACCCAAAGAAGAATATAATTCTGATACGCTATACGTTAAAGCGAAGACCAATGTATTTAACTTCAGTATTGTTGGGGATTATTTTATCAGATTGATTAAAAGTTACGACACATATTTTTATGTATTCGGAGGACCGAGAATAAATTTCGGTTATAGATTTAACTCCACCGAAAAAAATCCTTCTTCGCCTCCAAGTTCCAACAGGATGAATCAAATAGGCTTCGGCGGAAGAATTGGCTTTGGCGTGGAATATTATTTTAGGGAGAATATGACGTTGGGAGCAGAATACGCAATCGGTGGGGTGTTCTACCATACATTTAACGAAAACAATAACTATAAAAAAGACTCCGCCACACAAAATTCGTTAAGAATATTTACCGAAAATGTAAATTTATCCCTAAGCGTATATTTTTAGAATATGAAAATAAAAATCTGCTGTATTAATAATATTGAAGAAGCGCGGTTAGCCGTCGAATGCGGCGCGGACATTTTGGGATTGGTTTCGGAAATGCCGAGCGGACCCGGCGTAATTAACGAAGAAACTATCGCTGAAATTGCCGCTTCCGTTCCCGAAGGAATTGAAACATTTTTACTTACAAGCAAATCGAACGCCGCGGAAATAATTGTTCAGCATCGTAAATGCGGGACTTCCGCAATTCAAATTGTGGATGCAATTCCGGTTAAAGACTATTCAACGCTGCGTAACAATCTGCCCGGAATAAATCTTGTTCAGGTAATTCATGTTAGAAGCAAAAATGAAATTGACGAGGCATTCCGCGTTCAAAAATATGTGGATTATATCTTACTGGACTCCGGCAATCCCCAACTTAAAACAAAAGAATTGGGCGGAACCGGAAGAACGCACAATTGGGAGATCAGCCGTAAAATAGTAGAGAAAGTGAGAATTCCGGTTTTCCTCGCCGGGGGACTTAATCCCTCTAACGTAATTAATGCCGTAAAAGCAGTAAGCCCATACGGACTCGACGTCTGCTCCGGAGTAAGAACCGGAGGAAAGCTGGATGCCTTCAAACTTAAGGAATTTATCCGCAAGGCGAATAATTCCCATCAATTATGAATGTTTCCTTAAAAATATTATTTTTGAGTAACTCTTAAGATTAACAGGAGAAAAAATGAAAAATTTTTTACTCGGAATAACTATTTCGCTAATGTTAATTACCGGGAATTCTCTTAACGCTCAAACCGGAAAACCCCGTTATAATGTTCGCGTTGAGAGAGCCGATACGACAATGGGATTTATAAAATTTGAATTATTCCCTATTATCGCGCCTCTGCATACAGCTTATTTCGATAGTTTAGTGAACATTCAATTTTACGACAGCGTCGCCATTCACCGCGTAGTGCCGAATTTTGTGATTCAGGGCGGAGACCCGAATTCGCGGCATGGACCCAGAGACACATGGGGCATGGGAGATTCGACACAGAAAAATATTCCGGCGGAATTTACCGGCGCGGCTCATAAAAGAGGAACTATCGGAGCCGCCAGGGACGAGGATATAAACAGCGCTAATTCACAGTGGTTTGTGAATGTGGCGGATAATTTATTCCTTAATCATAATTACACTGTTTACGGTAAAGTTGTTGAGGGTATGGATTTAGTGGATTTTATCGTAAATGTTCCCCGCGACGCGAACGATAATCCCTTGGAAAAAATCTCAACTTTTATCACAAGAGCCGATACAAATTTTTCCGTTCCCGATAATCCTGTTCTGCTTTCTCCCGTTAACGGATTGGAAGGTTCAACCGGATTTCAAAAAATTGAATGGAACGAAGTAGCCGACGCGGTTCTTTACGACGTTGAAGTCGCCGAAGATTCTAATTTTACCAATTTATTTTTTAAAGACAGCGTCGGAAGCAATTCGTTTACAATTTCGGATTTGGAACTCGGACAAAAGTTGTATTATTGGAGAGTTAGAGCAAATAACGGCGGATTCAAAAGCGGATTTTCCGAAACGCGCAATTTCGTCACTTCAATTCGCAAACCAATTCAAGTTTCGCCGCCGGATAAAGCGGAGGACGTTTCCCTTTCTCCCGTTTTAACATGGGGTAAAGTTACCGGAGCTTCCTATTACAAAGTATTATTAGCCAAATCGGCGACTTTCTCCAGGTCCCAGATTGTTTACGATTCCACCGGAGTTGTTGATACGGCCATTACCGTAACCGGATTGGAAATGAACACAAAATATTATTGGAAAATTCAGGGATTCACCGATACTTACGCCGGTCCGAAATCCAAAGTATGGAATTTCTCAACTCAACTGGTGAACAGCGTTAGCGACGAATCTCTGCCGAAAGAATACGCGCTCTATCAAAACTTCCCCAATCCGTTTAATCCTTCAACTACTATTAAATATGCTCTGCCTCAAGCGCAATCCGGCGGCAAGTCGTTGTATAGTGTGAAAATGATTGTTTACGATCTGCTCGGACGCAATGTGGCGGAATTGGTTAACGAAGAAAAATCACCCGGATTTTATGAGGTAACTTTCGACGCG
>CAYNUJ010000181.1:2368-6065 GCA_964400095.1 uncultured Melioribacteraceae bacterium | reverse complement strand
TTGCGTCCCCTACATTTATATCATCAATTATTATTATCCCATGGATATGATTCGGAATTAGATTGTATTCATTCAATTGTAAAAATATTTATCGATCTTTTTTAATCAATTCAACATTCTTTATGAAGCTATACAATAAATACTCATCATCGTTTCAGTTCTATCAAATCATCAAAAAAAATCTTATTATCAAAATATATTTCTTTCTGATTAATCTTAAACTTTTTCCCATGAAAACTAACAATATAATTATCATCGTTAATGTCTTCTAAAATTAACCAATTATTCTTAATCAGCTTATACATTTTATTACTACCAATTTCCGGAACTTCAATATCTCTTTTCAACCAACATAAAGTTTTAACATACTTCCAATAAATTTTACCTGAATCACTTTTGATTTTAATAAATGTGCTTTCTTCCGTCGATTTATTGTGTAAAATTTTAACTATTTCGCCTTTACTTAAAGTTATTCCATTTTTTAACGATATAGAATCTTTTATTATTATTCCTGCTCTGTAATAGTTGTTTTCATCTTTCTTACAACCGAATATTATTAGGAAATAGATTGTTATTATTAGTATAAACTTAAATCTATTCATTTTATTTAGAGATATAAAATTTAAACTTATCCTTTTCCCAACTTGCCACCAATTCTGGATCATTAGGGAAGCGCCAATAACCTATTAAACTTTTTTCACTGTTAAATTTTAGTTCCTTGAATTCTGTGTTCATTAAATCATTTATACCTATAATCACAAGAATAAACGATTCTCTTATATTCTCTCTTAACTGAGTAATATTTAAATCATCAGGAAATCCTTTTTCAATTTCAAATATAACTTTATTATCACTATTTAGATAAATGTCGATTGGGAAACGGTATTCCCCAATATCCGGTTGCAAATATGATCCAGAACTTATTTTCACCGCTAAAATATCTAATTTGATTTCTACTAAATCTTGCATCGTTAGTTGAACCGTACTTTTTAATTTTTCAGAATTCAATTGACAGTACGTATAACTATTGAAAGCAAAAACTATTACTGATATCAGATGACATATTTTCTTCATAATTACTTCCTATCCATTCATATTTTATTTATCGCAAAATTACTTTTTGATTTATGAACTCAATAATTATTTATTCTATAAAATCCGAAGAAAATTAATCTAGTGTTAAAATAGATCATGGTTTATTCTCTTCACATCAGTAATTAAAAGTTTTTCTTGAAAAGCTTAAATAATATGCTTTCTTCCGGCAAATATACTTTAAGAGAATCCATTATATTATTTGTTTGTTCTTCATTCCATAATGCATCGCGAATAATAGGATATTCAATGTTTAATGATATTATGCTATTTAAAATATCTGTCGATTTTCTTATATTTTTCTGAAAATGTACTGAAAATTCTTCGGCAAAGACTTCTGTACATTCCGCACAATTTGAGTACAAGTTTACAACTTGAATGTGTATTAAAAAAGTTTTTTCACTAGGATTTAATGTCATAATCCGTTCATGAAATTTCATAATGTTGTTAACAATATTTTTGTTATAAAGAATTTCCTCTTTTGTTTTACTGGTAAGAGAATTTATTGAAATTGCAAATTTATCAAAATTGTCAACACTTAAATTTTCAGCATAGTAATAAAGATCTTTCATATCTTTTTGTTGAGCAAATAAATTGCTATTCTCGAAGAAAAATAATGAAAGTAAAAATATTATAATTACCGTACTTGAAAATTTTTCAATAAATTTGAAATGACATTTCATTATTATCACCTATTTTATACTTTCCTACTATCTAATATATTTTGCAGAACTTTAAATAATTACTTGAGTAATTTTAAATCACAACACATATTATACCCTTATACCTTTATACCCAATACCTCAAAAAAGCCCCCTCCCGAATGAATAGAAAGGCCATGGAATAGCGGCAATCATAATTACAAATGCCGATGTAAAAAATATTACGGCGGTTTTGAATTTCTTTTCTCTATCTTTAATCCCGTTAACTTTCGCCTTGCCGACGTGAATTAAAACAATTGAGATAAGCATCGCAAAAGTGTGTTCAACAGTAAAAAATCTAAAAAGAGAATCCTTCATTGCCGAGCCGAAATCGTTGAATGCGGACTGCACTATTGTGCTGAGGAAAAAATATAAAATTAACCCGATAATCAGCTGAACGTCAACAGAGATTGACAAATACTTAATTATTTTATCGTTTTCTTCCTTCCATTCTTCCTTTTTCAGAAAGCCTTTCCAGATATTTATAAGATTGATTACGAATAATATCAAAATAATATAACGCAATAAATTATGCGTATGCAAAAAACCAAAATACATATTCTTCCGCCTTTCAATAAATAATTAAGACGTGAAAGATAGCGACAAACAGCGGTATAACTCAAGAAATTATTTACAGAAACGGTTAAGATTTTCTATCCTAATCGTTTCATCAGCTCCATTGCCGCAAAATACTTAAGTCTAATTTATTTCATCAATATCATTTTTCTGATCATTGAATATTTACCGCTGTCAATTTTGTAAAGGAAAACTCCGCTGCTCACTTTCTTTCCGATTTCATTTCTTCCATCCCAATTTACTAAATGGTAACCAGCATGGCAGTAATCAGAAAGCAGCGTTTTTATTTTTTCTCCGAATAGATTGTAAATCACAATTGTTACATATTCGTCTTGCGGCAATCCAAAGCCAATTGCGGTAGTAGGATTAAAAGGATTGGGGTAATTTTGCATTAGAATATATTTATCCGGTTTTTTCAGTGTTTCGGTTTTTACATCTACTGTAACGCCAGTAAAAACCTGAAGTAATCCACCCAATCTAACGGTAGTACCCGGGTTCAGTGTAACATAATTACCTGATTTGAAAGTAACGTTTCCTGAATTAGTAATTAAAAAATTTGGTCCGGATGTAATTGAGTTTACCGCCGTAAAAGTTGATGTTGTGCCGATAGTTGTATCCTGCAAAACCAGATCAACCGGTTGAGCAAAGGCATTCTTTAAACAAAATCCAGCGGTTAGAAGAATGATACCGATAAAACGATTTTTATTAAACATTAATTCACCTCATTCAAAATATTATTAATCTTTAAGCGAAGTAATTTTTTCTTCCAATTCTTCTAATTTTTGCTGCTGCTGCTGAACGATTTTAGTTAAGAGCGCTACAATATCCATTGGGCTTAAACTTTTTTTGTCGTTCGTAGCAACTATTCCTGGGACATCTTCGGCAATAAAGCCCAGATATTCTTCTTCTTTATCCACTCTATAATTGTATTTCTTCGGAGATAATAGAGTAAGCGCAGTCAGCGCTTCATCGATTGTTAAATCCCTGATATTCTCTTTTAAATCTCTGGAACTCGCATCCGTCCAAACGCCGCCAACGGTAACGTGAGCGCCGCTAGACATATGCAGTGGAAAGGAAGGAAGTATGTCATCGCCAATTCTAACATAACTGCCGGATGAATTTAATACTAATGGAGTAGTGGCATCAATGTGAAATTCTCCCGCCGGTTTTCCATAGATATTCAATATGGAACTGCCGTTAGATATCCGGAATCCATCTTTCGCATCCCATTTCTTTTGAGCAATATGAAGAACAGCTTCCGGTTCGGCAACATTAAATCCATTATAACCGCTCTGATCGAAAAATACGGTTGTACCTCCGAATTCGGG
>CAYNUJ010000181.1:0-2268 GCA_964400095.1 uncultured Melioribacteraceae bacterium | reverse complement strand
CCTATTGTCAATCTCGGAGCTCCGGCTTGATATAATACAAGATTTCCGCGAGATACTTCGGTGGCAAGAAAAGAGCCTTCAGTTGGAATATTCACAGGCGCTCCGGAAAAACCTATATAAGAATCGGTTAATATTCCGCCGCCCAGTACATGCAGTCTGGCTGCGGCGTTCCAGCCGCCTATGGCTACATTCCCTTCCTCAGTAACATGAATTGCAGGATCCTGAGCCATTGCCAAACCGCTTAGCAATAAAGCAATTATTATTGCTGCGATTTTTTTCATGATTTGTCTCCCTATTTTATGAGTAATTTATATGTAAATAAATTAATAATTTATACAGTTGAATAACTATATATGGAGAAGGCGAAGTTGGATGCGTGATTTGGAAGTTCTACTTCGGGAAGAAAATTGGGCATATTCAGATTTGCCCTGCGGTTATATGCTAATATTATTAAATTCAATTTCACTCGAAGAATTTGTAAATAATATTCAATAACTTTTAAATAATACTAATATTTATATTATTTTCAAACTAAAATATTTGTGTTATTGATTAGGAAAGAAAACCGCCAAACAAAAACGTCCTGGTTCAGCCGTAAAAGAACTTTTAGTTAATTTTTAACTGCGGCGTCCGCAAGCGCTTCATTAACGATTGTTCAATATTTTTACACTGTTTCCGAGCCAAAATAATTTATAATGTGTTTTTACCGCAGTGTGTTTTTCAGCAAATCCTCGGTAGCTGCTCTCCCATCGGCATATCGACAAAATGCTCGACGCCGAGCAGAGTTTTTTTAACCACCGCTCCGGGATGATCTTCAACTACTTCGCCTATTATCGCTGCGTCTTTGCCGAGCGGATGAGTTTGCATAGCCGATAGAACCGCTTCCGCTTCGCCGCCTGGAACCGCAGCTACAAGCTTGCCTTCGTTGGCTGCGTAAAGCGGATCGATACCGAGTATCTCGCAGGCGCCTTCTACGTTGGGTTTAACCGGAATTTTGTCGGTGAATATTTTTATCCCGACATTAGACTGCTTGGCGAATTCATTTAAAGTCGCCGCAACTCCGCCGCGCGTCGGGTCGCGCATTGCATGGATATTTCCCGCCGCGGATGTGATAACGTCAACTAAGCCGTTTAGCGAAGCGCAGTCGCTCTTAATTGTATTCTCGAACGAAAGCCCTTTTCTCGAAGTCATTATCGCCATGCCGTGGTCGGCAATCGAGCCGGAAACAATCAATGCGTCGCCGGGTTTCAGATTGGAGGCAGAGATATTCAAATTCTTTTCGAGCAAACCGATTCCGGCTGTATTAATAAATATTTTATCGCACGAGCCTTTATCGACTACTTTCGTATCGCCGGTAACAATAGACACTCCCGCTTTATCCGCCGCGGCTCTCATGGCGATTACAATTTTATTCAAATCCTCAATCGGGAATCCTTCTTCAATTATAAACGCCGCGCTCAGCCATAAAGGTTTCGCGCCGCTCATCGAAAGATCGTTTACCGTTCCATTAACGGCGAGTTCTCCGATATTTCCGCCTTGAAAAAAAATCGGATCGATTACGAATGAATCCGTAGTGAACACAATTTTACCGCCGCCGGCGTTCAATGTAGCCTGGTCTTCCATTCTATTTAGCACGTCGTTGCCGAATGTGGAAATGAATATTTTATCGATCAACTCTCCCATCATCCTGCCGCCGGAACCGTGTCCCAATTGAATTGTATCGTAATTCGTTAAAGGCAGCGGACAATTAAAACCGGCTGATAAGTTAATCCCTTCATTTTCTTCTTTCATTTTCAACTCGCTTTAAATCTGTGATATTTGTAATAAGCCGAACAGGCTCCTTCGCTTGAAACCATAGTAGCGCCGAGCGGATTTTGAGGAGTGCATTCCTTTCCGAACGCCGGGCATTCGAAAGGTTTTATTATTCCCTGCAGTACTAATCCGCTTTTGCATGCTTCCGGTTCGTCGGCTTTTATTCCGGCGACGTTAAATTTTTTCGCGGCGTCGTACATCTCATATTTCTCGGAAAGTTCCATTCCGCTCATCGGTATTGTTCCTATGCCCCGCCATTTCTGGTCTGCTATTGAAAATACCTCTTTCAGCAATTTCTGCGCGGGCAGATTCCCTTCCCGTTTAACGGAGCGTGTGTATTGATTCTCAACTTCAAATTTCCCTTCTTCCAACTGTTTTACGGCGAGATAAATTCCGCTTAATATATCCACCGGCTCAAATCCCGTCGGAATAATTGGAACGCGATATTTTTCCTCT
>CAYNUJ010000180.1:0-6143 GCA_964400095.1 uncultured Melioribacteraceae bacterium | reverse complement strand
ACCAAATCCCTTATTCAAACCTCGAGTTCTATTGAACCATATAAGAAATATAAGGGCATAAAAGTTTCGGCTTATATTTTCTTATATGCCTTATATGGTTTTAGAAATGCTCGAATTAAAAGAATTGACTAATGCACAAATGACCAACGACTCAATCCGCAGCATCGCGATCGACTTTGAATTAAGTTCCAAAATGCGTATTATAACTTTTAGAGAATTTGATTTCACTTCAATTCGCGCTTCATCCGATGGATTTCAATTTAGATGAAACAGTTACTTCTTACTATATCGCTATTATTCGCATTGAATTGCGTCTTTGCCGCACAGCAAATACCGTTGAAGAATTACAATACCGGCTCCGGATTGATAAGCAACTTTATTTTCGATCTGCGCCAGGACGACAACGGATTTATCTGGATTGCCACGGACCGCGGGTTAAGCCGATTCGACGGCAAGTCATTCACGAACTTCACCAAAGCCGACGGATTGAGCGATAACTTCATATATACAATTTTTTCTAGTTCTGATGGAAGTTTATGGTTCGGAACTTATCAAGGCGGCATAACGCGGATGAACGCGGAAGGTTTTCTTATTATTTCGGAAGACGACGGTTTACTCTCTAACGGAGTTTTGCATATATCCGAAGACAAATTCGGGCGAATGTATTTCATGACTGAAAAAGGATTGACTATTTGGCGCGACAGCGTTATCGCTACATTTCCGAATAAAAGCGGGGAATCCGATAACTTATTCATTCACCCGACAGGACGAGTGTTTTTCAATATTGACAATAAGCTATTTTTCATTGATCCGGTGGAAGAGAATGTCTTTACACGTCACGAGTTTTTATCCGATGAATTAAGCGCGACAACCTTTTCACTGCGCAGTTGGGCGTCTCCATTATTAAGGAATAACGGCACGCTGATCTTTCCATCGAGAAATAATTACTTAGAAATAAAACTTGAAGAGAACGGCGAACCGAAGGATGTGAAAGTAATTGATATTCCGATTTTTGCTTTAACGGAGGATCATTTCGGACGATTATGGACGGCTGAACGAGACCAGGTTCATGTATTCTCTGAAAATGACGATTTCTACATAACCGGAAATCAGGGACTAAACCCCGCCTATGTAGAGGCTATTTTGGAAGACAAGGAGGGAAACATTTGGCTCGGTTCCTTCGGCGGAGGGCTGTATAAATATAAAGGCGATTATTTGAAATATTTTACTGAGAAAGACGGTTTATTGTCAAACCATATTAACGTAATTTACCAAGATAAAAACGGCATGGCATATATCGGCGCTCCCAAAGGAATTTCTTTAATTGATAAACAGAATATCGTAACCGCCTTAAGGATCAATCCCGAATTAATAGACATAACAGCTATTATTAAAGATCAATATCAAAATTTATACGCGGGTAATTTTAAAACAATTATAGGTCCTATTGCCAAAGGAAAGATACTCTCTCTTTCAAATAATATTATAATAAGTTCGGGTGTTTCATCAATTTATACGTCCGATGACGGCGCGGTATGGGTCGGCAGCTATGGCGATGGTTTGTATAAATTCAAAGATAACGAGCGGACGATTTTCACAAAAGACGACGGACTGCCGACTAATGTAATCGAAAAAATAATTCCCGGAGTTGGCGGATTTTGGCTTATAACAAAAGATCGCGGCGCGGTTAAAGTTGTGGACGAGAAGTTCCGATTCTTTTCCCAACGAATCAAAACCGTTCCGAAAACCATTCACACTTTATTTGAGGAACCGGACGGATCGGTGTGGTTTGGAACCGACCGCGGAGCCGCGTTACTCAATAACGGTGAATGTGAAATGTTTTTAAACGACGCGGGTTTGATTGGGAATTACGTCTTGGGGATTTTTCATTTCGGTTCGCAGACGGTTTTTGTTACCGAAAAAGCTTTGCACTATTTGGAAAACGGACGCTTTAAAGTTTTTCTTGGACCTGAAATGTTTTCCGAAAAGAATGTTGTAATCCACGGAATTTATTACTCAAAAGAAAGCGCCATATTATGGCTGGCAACCAACCGGGGTGTTGTTCGTATAGATATGAAGATGGCTGAGAAACAAAATAACTGGCTGGCTGATAAGAGTCCGAATGTTGTTATCAACTCAATCAAATCGGATACCTCCGTTATCTTCACAAATTCTTACTTCAACGGGCAGGTTCTCGAAAATAATGTTGAATTGAGAAGTTCGGAAAATAATATTCAATTTGATTTTTCGGGGATCAGTTTCAGAAGCGAATTTCCGCTCCAGTTCATTTACAAATTGGAGGGCGGAGAGGAAATTTGGTCGTCTCCCTCTCAAATTCCGTTGGTAACATACCGTAATCTTTCGAGCGGCGAATATACTTTTTACGTTCACGCAATTAACTCCGCCGGAGTTAAATCGAAAACGCCGGCATTATTTTCATTCGTCATTTTACCTCCTTTCTATTTGAAACTTTGGTTCCTGCTTCCGTTTTCCATTTTCATAATCGGATTGCTCACCGGAAGCATATATTTTGTATCCACGCTAAAACTAAAAAGGAATATTAAAAAACTTGAGCGGGAAAAAGCCTTTCGAGACGTGCGTGAAAAAACCCGCAGAAGAATAGCCGGAGAACTACACGACGACGTCGCTTCAACGCTGAGCAGCATCAATTTATACACAGAATCGTTGAGCAGACGAATACGGAAAGAGCCAGGTAAGTTAGAAGAGTACTTGACGAAATTAAAAGATTTGACGCACAATGCGCAGAATACAATGGAAGAAGTTGTCTGGTCGCTTACGCCCCGGCACGATTCGGTACGGGATTTAACAAATCGAATTACCGATGCAGCGTCCGAACTCTGTTTTGATAATGAATTAATATGCGGAATAGAAACAATGGAATCCGAAAATGATTACCCTGTTGACGAAACAAACCGCAAAAATATTTATCTGATTTTCAAGGAATCCATGAATAATATCTTGAAGCATTCCAAAGCAGCGGAAGTGGCAATCCGCGTTGGAATAAAAGAAAACTACTTCATTCTTGAAATCAGCGATAACGGAAAGGGATTCGATCCGTCCATTCAAAGGGAAAAGACTCGCGGGGGAAACGGATTAGACAACATGAAGAAACGAGCTAAACACATTAATGCCGAATTCCTTATTATTCCGGAGCCTGGGAACGGTGTTAAAATTATCTTTAAAAAGGAAATGACGCAAATGAGTTATTGATAACAACCAAAGCGTTACTTATACTTTTACTGTAGTTTAAAGCGATTAAATGAAGAACAGATCAAAAGATATTATCAAGGTAGTAATTGTCGAGGATAACGCCGCATTTCTCGAAGTTTTAAGCGATATAGTCGATAACGCCGACGGGTTCAAAGTAATTAATACATTTACTTCCGTGGAAGAGATTACGGATGACATACTTTCGGCGAATGTGATTTTAATGGATATCGGTCTGCCAGGTAAATCCGGAATCGAAGGATTAAAAGAAATTAAATATCATTCGCCCGAAACGCATATAATTATGCTTACTAATTTTTTGGACGATACAAATATTTACAAAGCCCTCTCCGCCGGCGCGGACGGATATTTACTTAAGAAAGTATCCACTACTCGAATTCTCGATGCTATACGCGACACATATAACGGGGGCGCGTCAATTACTCCTTTAATTGCCCGCAAAATATTAAAAACTTTCAAAATACCTGTGGAAATGGATAAAAAACATGAAGAGCTAAGTAAAAGAGAAAATGAGATTCTTGCGCTTTTAGTTCGAGGAATGAATTACAAAACCGCCGCGGAAGAATTGTTCATTAGTCCGGAAACCGTGAGAAACCACATCCGGAACATATACAAAAAGCTGCAAGTTCGTTCCCGCTCTGAAGCCGTTACCATCGCAATTAAGAAGGGTCTGGTTTAAACCAAAATTAATTCAACCTACCGTATGTTTTAGAGTAATCTGAAAAATTGACGCAAATGCGCTATTGTTTCCGCTGACAAAAGCGAATATTTTCCATTCGATATTTTTTTAACAAACGCTTCTTTCCATTCCCTGCGTTTATAGAACATTTAAAAATAAATAGGAGAAGAAATGAAAAAATCAATCTACTTTGTGCAAGTTTTAGTTCTTTTTGCGGCGCTTATTTCGAGCGCTTTAACTGTCCGGGCGCAAACACTGCAAACGGCGGGCAGTGTTTCGGCTACCGGTGGAATTACGCAGTTTTATTTTGACGCGGTAGATAACGCTCTGTATGCTTGCGGAACGGTATCAAAAGCCGACGGGAAAGATATTGATCAAATAATGTATTGGGACGGCAGCGGATGGATGACAAAAGGTAATATATCGAATCTAATAACTATGTCCTATCCGGCGGTGGGAACAATATCAAGAGCTAACGATACACTTTTTGTTTTGGGGGCTATGCAAAGCGTAACTTATTTAGTTGAACTGGCTTATTGGGACGGCGCCGATTGGACGGGAACCGGCTACGGGCTGAGTTTCAACAACGACCGAAGAAAACTGATAGAGTATAATAACTCATTATTTCTTATCGGCGCTCAATCCGGCATGAGGTTGGACAGCGTTAATTATTCCAATCTCGGGAATGTTGCGGTGTGGAACGGCTTTGAATTCGTCAGCGCTAATTACCCCAGTCTTTGCCAGAAGACAAGCGGAGTATTGTTCAACGGAAAATTATACGTCGGAGATTACGCATGGGACGGAAATACGTGGGAAACCTACGGGCTGGATGTAAATAATTGCTCCAATGAAGTTCAAAGTATGACGGTTTATAACAATCAATTAGTTATTGCGATGTTTAACGACTCATCTACGGTTCAAACGTTTGACGGAACGAATTTCACTACCATTTTATCGGGTTTGGACAGGAGAATAACAGATATGGTCTCGCTTGGCGATAAACTCGCCATTACGGGTAATTTCAACACTGTTGACGGAAAAGAAATAAAAGAAGTCGCTTTGTGGGATGGAACCGAGTGGTCTGGTATTTCGGGTTTCGGCGGCAATAGCGGCACGATTGGGAATTACCACGGTCAGCTTCTTATTTCCAGTCCGGAAGGATACCCAATTTTCGATTACACAGACCTTAATAATCCAATTGCTCTTGGCAGTATAGCAAAATATGGAGATCCGAGTACAGGTGTAAACGACAAAAACGAAGGGATTCCAACAAAATTCGGTCTATCTCAAAATTATCCGAATCCGTTTAATCCTACAACGACGATTAAATATAGTATTCCGACAATAGTCAATGATAATTTGTCCTTTGTACAAATCAAAGTTTTCGATACGATTGGGCGGGAAACGGCAGTTTTAGTGAATGAAACGAAAACGCCGGGGAATTATTACGTTACATTTGACGCAGGCAATCTAACGAGCGGTATCTATTTCTACAAATTAACCGCCGGTTCAACTTCAATTGTGAAGAAAATGATTTTACTAAAATAAGTCGATGTAAAATACATTTTTGTTCGACTCACAATTACGGATAGCGTTTTAGATGCGGCTATCAATCGCGAAAGATAGCCGCATTTTTTTCACAATCGGATTACCGCCGGAAGTAATCCGTAAACACGTATTGGTATATAAAATAGACCTATAATTTAAGTGAAGTGTGAAATTTAGCAGATTCCTTCTCCCGACAAAAATCGCCGGAATCGGAATGACGGTTTTTTTCTTTTTATAGTGTACTCGTCAATTCGCAATAAAAGATTCCTATTGCGCTTCTTTGATTGACTGATTTAGTGATTACTTGATTGCCCCTCCCCTTTTATTCCAACAAATGACTAATGCACAAATGACCAATGACTTAATTATCATAATACATTGCAAATTCTTGCAACTCAAAATTTTGAATTATCCGTAATTATCCACTAAATTCATATGTTGATTTAGATTTTGTTTCCATCTGAATAAATATAGGAGGATATACTTTGAGCAACGGATTCACACCTTATGTGCCGCCGGAAAAAGAAATGAAGGAATTAACTTTTAAATCTTTATCCCTCGGCGTCATTTTAGCAATGATTTTAGGTTCGGCAAACGCGTACTTGGGCTTAAAAGCCGGTATGACAGTAGCCGCCACTTTTCCCGCCGCTGTTATAGCTATGGCGGT
>CAYNUJ010000179.1:0-6154 GCA_964400095.1 uncultured Melioribacteraceae bacterium | reverse complement strand
GTGCCTTCGCCGCGCAAATCTTTTACTGCTTTTATTACTCTTTCCTTCATTGCGGTTTCCGCTTTTTTCAAATAACCGCGCGGATCGTAGAATTTTTTGTTGCCGACTTCTCCTTCGACTTTTAACACGCCGTCGTAGTTTTTTAACATATGATCTACAATCGGACGGGTGAACGCGTACTGCGTATCGGTATCGACGTTCATTTTAATTACGCCGTAATCCAAAGTCTCGCGAATTTCTTCCAGCGAAGAACCGCTTCCGCCGTGGAAAACCAAATAAAATCTGGCGTCTTCGCCGTATTTTGCCGCGACCGCGTCCTGTCCTTCTTTTAATATGGAAGGACGCAGTTTAACGTTGCCCGGTTTGTAAACGCCGTGCACGTTGCCGAATGTAGCGGCGAACATATATTTTGCGCCTTCTACCGACGAAAGTCTCCGGTAAACTTCGAGCATATCTTCGGGAGTTGTGTATAATTTTTCCGCGGGAGCGCCTTCGTTATTTACTCCGTCTTCCTCTCCGCCTACAACTCCGGCTTCAACTTCGAGAATTATTCCGAGTTCGCCGCATTCTTTCAGCAGTCCGACCGCAATATCCATATTATCGTTCAGCGGAAGCGCGCTGCCGTCGAACATATGTGAGTTGAAAAGGGGCTGCATTCCCGCGTCAACTCTTCTTTTCGATTCGGCAATTAACGGTTTAAGAAAAGGCTCAACTTTATTCGCCTGGCAATGATCTGTGTGAAGCGCGACGTTTATCTCGTATCTGTCGGCTACCAAATGAACGTGATTGGCAATCGAAATTGCGCCGAGAGCGGCGTCTTTTACGCCCAATCCGCTGGCAAACTCTCCGCCTCCGGTGGATACTTGAATTATTCCGTCGCTTTTAGTTTCTGCCAAAGCTTCCAATACCGCGTTAGCGGTTATTTCCGACGTTACGTTTATCGCTGGATACGCAAATTTATTCTTCTTTGCGTTATCCAGCATTTCGCAATATTTTGCATAATCTACTAACGGCATCGTTTCCCCCTTATTTAATAATTGTTAATTTTAATGCGTCAAAAATATGGTTTTAAGCAGAGAATCGGAAATTTAATCAATCCGTTTTGTTAATAAATATGCATCAAATTATATTTTCCCATCATGATAAAAAATAGGAACTGATTCAGCGGCAAATTATAACTAAGCATAAATTTTAAAAGAATGTAAACTCTCTATGAGATTCTCTCACGTCATTTTTAGTGAATTATACAACTTTTTATTAAATACATCCCTGCGTAAAAGACGTCAAGTATGAATTATCTTGACAGTAACCAAGTAATTACATATATTAAATAAAATCTCAATATTCTTGATATATTTTTACTTAATAGAAAGTATTAATGTTCGATAAATATTTAAAATCATTAATTCTATTCATTTTTTGTTCAATTGTTATCCTTGCCCAAAAACGAGAAATTAAATTTGATCATTTAACTGTTGATGACGGCTTATCTCAAAACACAATTCGCTCTATTTTGCAGGATAAATACGGTTTTATGTGGTTTGGAACCGACGATGGGTTAACAAGATATGACGGATACAATTTTACAATTTACCGTCCAATTCCGGGCGATTCAAATTCAATATCCGGGAATCATATCAATGTTATTCGCGAAGATACTAACGGTATTTTGTGGATTGGGACACAATACGCCGGATTAAATCGATTCGACCCGCAAAATAATTCATTTGAACGAATCAAATTTATTAACTCCGCCACAGAGAAATTGAGTGATCTTCGGATTAAATCATTGCTTTTCGATAAAAACGGACTGCTATGGATAGGGACAGAAAATAGTGGAGTAATTCAATACAATACTTCAACACGCGGATATATTCGTTATGAACATGTTGATTCGGACAGTAACAGTATTTCAAATAATAATGTCTCAACTCTGTTTGAAGATAGATTAGGTATTATTTGGATTGGTTATTACGTTGGCGGTTTAGATCGGCTCGATCTCTCCTTGAACGAGATTGAACATAGTTCTCTTACAAATATACCTTCCGTTTATAGAAATCATACCTTTATTGGTTCGATAATTGAAGATAGTTCCGGCGTTATTTGGATAGGGACCGGAGCGGGACTTCTTAAATATATTAGAAAGAAAGACAGTTTTAAACATTTCAACTATGATCCGTCAGATGAAAAAAGTATACGCAGCGGAAGCAATATTCTTGTTTATAATAAAAACAAATTTTGGGTCTGCGGAGGAAATAGTTTCAGTATGTTTGATATTTCGTCCGAAACATGGCAAAATTATACTCACGATCCTTTAAATAAATTTAGTTTAAACTGGAGTAATATATCGGCGGTTTATAAAGACCGAACCGGAACAATTTGGCTCGGTACAATTTTAAAAGGTTTAAACGTATTTTCGAAAGAAAAATATAAATTTGTTCACATCAAATTCGAACCTAATAATCCAAACACTATTCTTTCGAACGATGTGAGGGCGGTTTTTAAAAGCAGTACCGGCACAATATGGGTTGGAGCAGGTGGACTCACCAAAATTAAAAGAAACAAAGACGGCAGTTTAAAATTCTATCAATATAATAGTAAATTTCACCCCATTCTGGCAGGCAATCCGAGTTCCATTGAAGAGGATTCTTCAGGTAATATATGGTTAAAATTTGGTAGTGATCTTCTTAAAATAGACATCTTAAAAAATAAAATTGAACGATTTAAGAACAACGAGGGAAATCACTATAGTATCAGCGGAGAAAACATCCAGAAAATTTACAAGGATAATTTCGGAAATTTATGGATTTGTACACGGGGAGATTTTTATCAATACGATATTAATTCCGGTAAGTTCATTAGTCGTATAAACAAAAATCGGACAGTCAATAGAATATTATCCTACAGAATAAACGCTATTCACCGGGATGCAGAAGGAATTTTCTGGCTGGGAACCTGGGATCATGGTCTTATACAATTCAATATAAATAGCGGTTCATTTAAAGAATATATAAATGATCCTAATAACCCCAATAGTCTTAGTCATAATATAATTCATTGTATTTGGGAAGACGAATTTGGGAACTTGTGGCTGGCTACCAGAGGGGGCGGATTAAATAAATTTGATAAAGAGACCGGCATATTTAAAAAATATACAATGAAGGACAATCTTCCGGATAATGTAATTTACGGCATACTCGGCGACAACGAGGGCAATTTGTGGTTTAGTTCAAATAATGGTATTAGTAAATTCAATCCACAAACCAGTGTTATTAGAAACTATGACGTCAACGATGGTCTCCAAAGCAATGAATTCAACAATACTGTTTGCGATAAAGGAAGCGACGGCGAGATGCTGTTCGGCGGAATAAACGGTTTCAATGCTTTCTATCCTTCAAGAATTATTGATAATCCTATCCATCCGCAAATTCGAATAACTGATATCTCCATATATGATAAGCCGCTTCGTTCAAATTACCCCGTGATTTATAATGATAACTTTGAACTCGAATATGACCAAAATTATATTTCGTTCGAATTTGTCGCTCTTCATTATTCCGATCCTAAAAGAAATAAATATGCTTACAAGCTTGAAGGAATTGATGATAAATGGTTTTACTCCGGCACAAGGCGATTCGCGAGTTATCTTAATTTGCCGCATGGGGACTACATTTTCCGAGTGAGAGCTGCGAATTGTGACGGAATATGGAATGAAAAAGGAATATCAATTGCCTTTGTTATTAATCCGCCCATTTGGTTAACATGGTGGGCATATTTAATCTATGTCGCCTTGTTTTTTCTCGGTCTCTATAGCATCGATATGATTAAAACAGAGAAAATACAAAGAAAAGCGCGAAAGGAAGCCGAGGAGAAGTTCAAAGTAGAAAGAGCCAAAGCCGAAGAAAGAGAGAAAATTTACTCTCAAACAGCGGCAGATTTTCACGACCAAGTAAGCGGTGAAATTGGCACTATAAGTATTTACAGTGAACTATTGAAAATGAATCTCACAAACTTAAAGGAAAATGAACTTCAAAAGCATTTGAGTAAAATAGATTCTTCGGCGAGAAATCTTATTAATTTTAAAGATAGCTTCTTGTGGATACTCGATTCCGGCGATGTTTCATTATTTGAACTAGCCAATTACCTAAAAGACAGAGGTAATGAATTATTCGGTCATACAAGCGTTAATTTTAAATTAAATCCAATTCCGACGGAGTATAAAACCATTATGCTTCCATTCCAATGGAAACGAAATATTCTTTTCATTTTCATTGAGTGTATGAATAATGTAATCAGGCATGCCGAATGCTCAAATGTTGAACTCCATATTGAAATAATAAATAATCGGCTGCATATTATAATTTATGACGACGGCAAGGGGTTTGACGATATAAATAAAACCGGACGCGGAATGATAAACATTAAAAAGCGTGCAGCGCAGCTTGGCGGCAAGTTGAAAATTGCATCTAAAAAAAACCAGGGAACAAAAACGGAACTAACCATTGAAATACCCCAATTGCGGTATTGATGATAATCAATTCTAATAGTAAAATAGGAACACGATAATTACACATCGATAATGAGTGAAAATATTAAAATAACAATCATTGAAGACAACAAACCTTACAGAAAGGGTTTGGAGTTGATAATAAACGGCACGCCCGGTTTTGAATGCTTGGCGACTTTCGGTTCATGTGAGGAAGCTCTTGAAAACTTTAGTGAAATTCATCCGGACATACTTCTGTTAGATATAGAACTCCCCGGGATGATGGGATTTGAAGGCATACCTAAATTCAAATCAATTCAAAAGAGTCTCGACATAATCATTTTAACAGATCACGGCAAGGAAGATTATTTATTTAAGGCGCTTAAAAACGGCGCATGCGGTTATCTAATTAAAACAACAGAGCCGGCAAAACTTCTGGAGGGAGTTAAAATAGTATTCGATGGCGGTTCTGTTATGAGCCCCCAAATAGCCAGAATGTTGTCGGATTATTTCAACAAAGAAACCTCGTCTTCCCCGCTTACACGCCGAGAGGCGGAAGTGCTTCGTATGGCTGGAGAACACAATTCGAACAATGAAATAGCCGATGCGCTTTTTATCAGCGTGGCTACAGTGCGAACTCATTTTAAAAATATATATTTCAAATTAGATGTCCATTCAAAAACCGAAGCTTATTCCAAAGCAAAAAATAAAAACTGGATTTAGAGGGTAGAATAAAAAAGTATTCTCTTTTTTACTATATAAGTTTTTCTATTCAATTCCTTTACATTTTTTCTATAGAATTTCAATCCAAATATTACGTTTCAAAATACCTCATTTGGGCGATTACATCATAATCGTTAGTTAATTATTATGCATTCAGTTTTTTAATCTTAAATAAATGGAAGAGGTTTGAAATGAAAAGGAATATTGTCGCATTCTTTATAATTGCTCTTGGCTTTATAGCTATTATTCCGAATAATACTTTTGGACAGAGCGGCTTCAAAGCAGGAATAATTATGTCGGATTTTCGCGGGGATGATTGGGATAAAGCAAAAAGCGCTTTAGATTCCCTCGGAATATCCACAGAGACCAACAATGGTTTTACCGGAGGATTTTTCACTTATACAAGTTTCTCCCCTAACTTTGGACTTCTAACCGAATTGCTTTACACGCAAAAAGGGGTAGTAATAAAAGGTAATGATGTGTTATTAAATAAGGACGTGGAAGTAGTCACTTCACTTCATTACATAGAATTTCCAATCTCATTGAAGCTTTCTTTTCCTGTTGCGCCGGAATTCAATCCATATTTATATGCCGGACCCTATGCTTCGTACCTCATATTGGCTACGGAGAAAAAGACCGATAGCGATACTCAAGAAGTTGAAGGTTTTAAAAAATTCGAATATGGCATATCGGCAGGCGGTGGAATCAGTTTCGGATTAGGCGGCACAGAGTTATTTATTGATGTTCGTTATATAATGGGGTTAGCCGATATAATTGATATAGAAGGCGCTGAAATTGACCAAAAAAACAAAGGTCTTTCTTTAACTGCGGGATTAGCGTTTTAAACAAAATATAATATTATGAGGAAATATCATGAAAAATGCGTTAAAAAATAGACTTACGGTTTTCTTTCTGGTTTTCTGCAGCAGTTTTACTATAACTAGT
>CAYNUJ010000178.1:0-6200 GCA_964400095.1 uncultured Melioribacteraceae bacterium | reverse complement strand
CAATGGTACAATTAAAGGTTTACGACCTCCTCGGCAGGGAAATTGCTATCCTCGTGAATGAATACAAATCCCCGGGGAATTATGAAGCGACTTTTGACGCGAAAAATTTACCGAGTGGAGTTTATATCTACAGACTACAAACGGAAGGAAAATTTTTCAGCAAAAAGATGCTGCTGCTGAAATAGTTTCATCGTTAAATATTAAAAAGCGTTCATTGTTGAAATACTTTTATCATTATTATCATCAAATTAAAAATTCATTGTCAGGAGCTTTTTATAGCGTGATCAAGTATTTTTTTGTATCTTGCGAACAATAAAAGTACTTATAGTCCTAATTGTTACATACAAGCAGATTAGTTAATTCTTCCATTCCAGGCTGTATCTGAATAAAAAATTGATAAAAGACGATCAGCGAAAATCTATTTAATCTTTTTTATCAGTGTTCCAAAGAAGGAATAATCACATTAAAATTAGATATTTCGCAAGAAAGTTTTCAATTGCAAATTATATATGAGACGCTGAAAAGCGGTTCTTTTTAAATTGGTCATTAACAACGCCAGCGGAGTTGCAATGTTAAATCATAGAACTATTGTTTTATATATCTCGATTTTATTATTATCCGTACAATTATTCGGGCAAACGGACATTCCGCTCGAAGTGTTTCTCAACAGCGACGGCACAATTAGACTTGGAAATACGCTTTCAAAATCAATTGATACCCAAAAGTACGAGATGAATTTAAAATCCGACGGAACGCCCTATTTCATTCGCCGGAACGCGGATGTTATTACCGACACGGCGGATTACAGATGGGATTATCAATTTTTTCTGCCCGGAGTAGAACTGAGAAGCAATAATCCTAACATTCAGAATAACTTCAAAGTGACCGCCGTAAAAATTGACGGCGAAGAAATTTACGCGGGCGGAATTTTTAACAGAGCCGGAGGAAAAAGACGAGCTTACATAGCTAAGTGGAACCGCTCTTCAGGCGAGTGGTCGAGTTTGGGCGGAGGCTTCGCTTTTTTGACGGATAAAGACAGCCTCAACAGAATTCAAATTAACGACATCGAAATTGGAATTAACGGTATATACGCAGCCGGGGTGTTCGACAGAGTTTATCAAGACTCCACCGACAACGCCGGAATTGAGGCGCACAATATAGCGTATTGGAACGGTACGAAGTGGAACACGTTGAACAACGTAAGTTTCACCGGAACTTACTGGTACTTCCCTCCTTTTCAAGTCTGGTACGACGTTGGTATTTTGAATGATATCGAATATAACGGCGGAAAACTTTACGTAGGAGGTAAATTTAATTCCGTTAAAGTAAACGGAGAAAGCAGCCCGGTTAAAAGCTTTGCCGTTTGGAACGAAGTTACCGGCAATTGGGAATTCCCGATAAAAGGAGTCGGCTCCGAAAGCGGCGCCGGATTTTTCGAAGGGTGGATAAATGCGGTTAAATTTTATTCTCCTTCGCAATCATCGGATTCCAATTTTGTTTTTCTCGGCGGCAATTTTAATTACGCTTATGATAAGAATTACTCCGGAATATTCGGAAATGAAGGGAAAATATCCGCTAATAGTATCGCCCGTTTGAATTTGGCAGATTCGACCGTAATAAGTTTCGGAGAAGGAATTGTAAACTCCCAAGCGAATGATTCCGGCGGTAACTTGGATACAGTAGTAACCTGCTTCGAAATAGCGAACGGAAGGTTATACATCGGCGGCGAGTTCGACGTAGTAAACGGCAGCGCTACCGGAACTAACGGAAAGAACATCGCCAATTTAGATTTGAGCAGCGGTCTTTGGCATGGCGCCGGAGAACTTAACGGTATGGTTCACAGTATTACCGCCGTTTGGAACAGCGACCTTTCATCCAAAGACATTATTGCCGCCGGGGAATTCAAAACATCCAATCTCGCGGACGATTATCACTACATAGCGAGAAGCACATTTCATATTCTAATTTGGGAACCGTTAATAGACGCAAACGGAAATGAAGGGACAGACAAACCGGTTTATGAACTGGCAAGCGATCTGAAGAAAAACTTTACAATTGCCGGAGGCGGATTTACAACCGCAGCTAAAAAAGCGGCTTACGGAATAGCGTATTTCGATCATAACACGAGCAGATGGAATACCAGCGCGGGAAGCGGCATCGGCGGGATTAACACTAAGAATAGAGTTATAGCGCTTCATCTTAGCGGGAATAAATTGTACGCCGGAGGTCTGTTTGAGAGCGTCGGACCGATAAGTTCAAGCAATATCGCGGTTTTCGATACCAAAGGTAAGTACTGGGATAATATTGGAAAAGGAACCAACGGACTTGTAAAATCGATTTGGGTTGACGGAAATAATTTGTGGGCTGCGGGAGATTTCGATACGCTCTATAACGCCGACGGTTCGGTTGTGATTTCTAAGAATATTGCCCGGTGGGATTTACAGAGCGAGAATTGGAACCGTGTGGGGAGCGGTCTTGGCGCTTCCGGCGTTGATAACCCGACTATCAATTCGATTTATGTAAGCAGCGGAATTCTTTACGCGGGCGGAGATTTTAATTTCATTGATAACTTGGAAACAAAAAGCGTGGCTAAATTGGTCAACAACTCTTGGCAGGCTATGCACGACGGGATATCAAGCGTAAGCGGAGAAAACTATCCCGGAGTAATTTATACTATTACAACTATTAACAGCGAAATTGTTGTCGGCGGTTATTTTATCGATCCGGATACTACTCTGCATAATGTAACAAGCAACGCTGCATATATGGTTGCCCGATTCGACGGCGCTTATTGGAAACGTCTGGACCCGAATTTTTACGGATTCAACAATGCCGTTTACGCAATTGAAGCGGGAGCGAGTTCAATATACGCGGGAGGATGGTTCACAAAAATATTCAAAACCGACGGCACGGATATTCCCGCAAATCACATTGCGGTTTACAACGGCAGCGCTTGGTCTGCAATGAGCGACGGGTTTTCCGCTGCAAATTATTTTTCTTACGTCAGCGCCATTAAAATTAGAGGCAGCGAAGTTATCGCGGGAGGGAATTTTCAATCCAGCGGCAATAATCCGGTTCTCAATATAGCAAAATGGGACGGTTTCGGATGGAAAGCTTTGGGCGGCGGCGTAAACGGATATCCGGGCTTCGTTAACACATACGATAAAATTGTCAGCGCGATGGTTTCCACAAACGATAATTTATATTTAGGCGGATATTTCACGCACACCGGCAATAAAGAAGCGGATTACCTCTCAAAATGGACAGAAGGAATAGATTCGATAAAATTAACAGTTTCGATTTCTCCGCCGGAAGCCGAAAACGAGGGAGCGACTGTAACTCCCTCGCCCGGAAAATATTTGATTCAGAAAGGAATTACTCAGCATTTAGTCGCCCACGAAACCGTCGATTGGAAACTCAAAAACTGGGGCGGCGATTATTACGGAGTGGATACGGCAATAAATTTTGTGACGAGGCAGAACGCGAGTTTGGTCGCCCGCTTCGTGAAGAAAATTTCGCTTAGCGATTTTTCGATATACAGAATAAATGTTTTGGGCGATACTGTATTCAATCCATCGGCTGCGATAGACGGGAATATAATTTACGTTAGGGTGAAAGTGAGAAATCCCAACGATTTTGACGTAATTGCGAATGTTGAATTTTTACTCGACGATAATTCGCTTCCGGGCGAAAACGACTCGGGGAAAGTGAGAATTCTTCTTCCGTCAAACAAAACAATTAAATACGATTATGTTTTTACGACCGACAGCCTCGCTTACGCTTCGGACGGTACGCCGGCGCTGGACCCCTACACAATAGAAATGTTCTTATATGAAAGAAATCAATTCATAAAAAGCGATTCCGCTTCAATTGTAATCAATCCGAGACCGGTAATTTTGGTTCACGGTTTGTGGAGCAACGCCAAAACGTGGGATAGATTTGTAAAAGGCGCCGGGAGCTATCTGAAACTAACGCATCCAAGACTGAAAGGCTTTGCCGTAAATACAATGAAAACCGGCGAATTACCAGCTAAACCTTTTGAAATAGTAACAATTCGTCAGAACGCGAAATCGCTCCAAAAATTTATAAAGAAGATAAGATATTCCGAAGACGCGGAACACATCGATATTGTGGCGCATTCGATGGGAGGTTTAATTTCCCGTCATTATATAACATCGCTAATGAAAGCCACACACGACGGAGCGCCCGTTGTAAATAAATTGATTATGCTTGGAACGCCGAATATGGGTTCCGCGTGCGCATACGGAGCAATCGGATTATACGGAGCGATTGTTGCATTAAAAACTGCAAAAACGAGAAGCATTTTCGGTAAAATAAGATCTCTATTAGGCGGTATTTTCAAATATCCGAGAAACCTCTACCAGCTAACCCCATCGTATGTCAATAATTTATTTAACCCGAATAATGTTAATCCGTTTAAAATACCATTTTACATTTTAGCCGGGAACAATATTATTAACACCTGCGCCGCGAACGAAGTTGGGGACGGAGTTGTGAATTTAAGCAGCGCTTTGGCTTCCGGTCATCCTGAATGGATTTCATTTGACGTTCAAAAAGTTATTCCTATTATGCACACTTCGATGACAAAATCGGACGCGGTTTATTACGGTTTTGTGAAACAATTGCTCACCGACGTGGAAGTTCCTTTCCCTAATAATTCCCAATTAATTAAAGAGAAAATTATCGCTAAAAACGAAACGAAAGGTTCAAATAATTTCGGCGAGATATTCCATCAGCAGATTATACCTTTGGGAGGCAATGAAACGCAAACAATAACGATTCCGATAAATTCAGGCGACGCGATGCATATTATGAGTTTCGTCGGACGAAACGTAACAACGGAAATTCTTTCGCCCGACGGAATTGTTGCCGATAAAATAGATACGAGCGATGCGCGTTCTTTCGAAATATTCAGAAATCAAACCGCAGATCCTGTTGTGCCGGGCGATTGGAAATTCCGGATAAAAAACAATCGAGCAGACAGCGCATTGATATTTTTCTGGTCCACAATTGATAACTCGGATTTTAATCTTACGATGAAAATTTCAAAAACAAGTAATAACGGGATAATAATTAAAGATACGGTTTCGATTTCAGGTCAGACAAAACCCGCGGATTCGGTAAAGGCGAACGTAATAGACTCTCGCGGACAGATTTCGTTCATCGACTTATTCGACGATGGGAATCACAACGACGGCGCGGCAAACGACGGTATTTACAGCGGAACCGCAGCATCACTTCCCGACGGTAAATACGCGCTAAATTCTACGGCTTATTACTCAGGCGAAAAACGGTTCAAATCCCGCGTAATGCAGCTTGGCAGCGAATTTAATGAATCCGCGTCGGATCTTTCGCTCGATATATTCTCGCCGGTCGATTCAATCGGAACAAACGATAACGCAAGGCTCATTTATAACGTTGAGAATAACGGTCCGGCTGCCGCGAAAAATATTTCAATGAATTCGGTTATACCTTCGGATTTTCAAATAGACAGCGTTTATTTCGATACGGGAACAATTCGGCAAAACGCCTCGTCAATCGTATGGAACATTGATTCGCTAAAAGCAAAAACGAACGCGATTTTAAATATAATCGGCAAATTTACAGCGAGCGGCGCGAAAGAATTTTCGGGTTCTGTATTTTCGGCTACGGAAGAATCGGACAGCGGGGACAATACTGGCAGTTTTATTCTTGCGGTTGACGTTCTGCTTGGACTCGGCAAGGAGGATGTAATCCCCAGCGAATTCAAATTATACTACAATTACCCGAATCCGTTTAATCCATCGACAAATATACGATTCGATATTCCGGAAGCCGCAACAGTGAAATTAGAAATATATAATATACTCGGTCAGAAAATTGCCTCGCCTATTCATAAAGAAATGAAACCGGGACGATACACGCTGCGATTGAATTTGAATAAATTCGCATCGGGAATTTATTTGGCGAGAATACAAGCGGGGAAATATGTGAAAACGATTAAAATAATGCTGCTGAAATAATCTGCCGCGGGAAGGAGAAATTTTCTCCTGCGTTTAGGGGCGCTAAATTTTTGCACTGTTTTATTTAAACCGTTTTATTATTTTAAAGCGTTTTGTTATATTTCACCTGCTTTTAACGACGTATTATGACGGTTGAAAAATGAATGAAGGAATCAATTCATTCGATGCTCAAACATC
>CAYNUJ010000177.1:0-6233 GCA_964400095.1 uncultured Melioribacteraceae bacterium | reverse complement strand
GTTACGATAAAATAATTAAAATCGCCGGTCGGAAGCACGATTTAATAAGCGTTGTGCTGCGCGATCCGCGGGAGTATGAATGGCTTGAAGCCGGATTGGTAAAATTTCGCGACCTCGAAACGGGGGAAGTCCGGTGGATTGACACATCGGATAAAAAAATTACGCGGGATTATTTTATGAAACTTAACGAGATTGACCTAATAAGAAAGAATCTTTTCAGAGCGGCGAAAATAGATTCGATTCAAATTAACTCCGCCGAATCGTATGTGCGTCCGTTGATTGATTTCTTCAAACTACGCGAGAGACGATGGTAAGAAAAATATTTTTACTGATTTTAATTTTAAGCTTTAAATTTTACGCGCAGTCGATTGAAGTTTTCGCTTCCACCGATACTACCGCATATCTTGTAGGCGATTATATAAAATACAGAATTGAACTCGCTTATGACGAAGGGATTAGAATTGATTCTATTCATGTCAGAGATTCGGTTAAAGTCCTCGATTTTGTTTCCGAAAAACCGGTGCAGACGGGAAATAAAGGGAATAAAAAATTAGAAATCCACGATTACGTATTTTCCAAATACGACTCTTCCGTAGTGACAATTCCGGCAATTCCGATTCAATATTATGTCAACGGCGAAAAGACTCCGTCAACCATTTTCACAAACGAAGTTACTCTTTCCGTTTCAACTCTGCCTGTAAATCCGAACGGGGAAATTCAGGATGTAAAATCTCCCTTACGTATTCCTTTCGACTGGAAAATTATTGCTTTAATCGTATTAGCCGTTTTAATTCTTCTATCGCTCATTTATTATTTCTACAGAAGATATAAATTGAAAAAATCCGGCATGGAAAAAATTATTAAGAGAATTGAAGTTCCGCCGCATAAAGAAGCGTTAAAGAGATTATACGATCTGCGCGATAAAAAGCTCTGGCAGCAAGGTATGGTAAAGGAATATCATTCGGAGATAACCGGAATAGTGCGGAATTATTTCGAGCGAAGGTTTTCCGTCAAAGCTCTGGAGATTACGACGTCGGAGATTATTTCCGAATTAAAGGAGATCAACGAAGCCGGGGTCATTCTCGACGCGGTGAGGAATTTTCTGGATAACGCAGACTTGGTTAAGTTCGCAAAATTCGAACCGATGCCTTCGGTAAACGAAGAAATGATGGAGCAGGCTATAAATATTGTAAAATTAACCGAACCGAAAGAAGCGGAAGAAAAATTAGTGGAGGAGAAAGCGGATGTTCAATAATATCAGCTTTGCTTATCCCGTTGTTTTCTATTTTTTCGCCGTCGTTCCGGTTATGATTATTTATTATTGGAAGAAAAATAAAAAAAACACTCCGGTTATTAATTTCCCGACACTCAGCATTTTGCAAGGCGTTAGACCCACTTTGCGGGAACGCCTGAGCCATCTTCCCTTTCTGCTTCGTATTGCCGCAGTAGTTTTGCTCATTATCGCCGCGGCGCGTCCGCAGTCCTTTGCTACCGGAGAGAACGTCTATACCGAGGGAATTGACATAGCGATGGTTCTGGATATTTCCGGCAGTATGCTGGCTGAAGATTTCAAGCCCAACCGGCTTGAAGCGGCAAAGAATGTAATTGATAATTTTATTGAAGGCAGAACGTCGGATAAAATCGGTTTGGTTATTTTTGCCCGCGAAAGTTTTACGCAATGCCCGCTTACAATAGACTACTCGGTTCTCCGTTCTTTGCTGAAAGAAATTAAAAGCGGAATGCTCGAAGACGGGACCGCAATCGGAATTGCCATTGCTAACGGAGTGAACCGGCTTAAGGACAGCAAGGCGAAAAGCAAAGTAATGATCCTCCTCACGGACGGCGTGAATAATTCCGGCGAAATTGATCCCATATCTGCGGCGCAGATTGCAAAAGAATTCGACGTTAGAATTTATACAGTTGGAGTAGGAACGCGCGGACAAGCGCCTTATCCGTTCACAACTCCTTTCGGCAAGCAGTATCAGATGGTTCCGGTGGAAATTGACGAAGGGACGCTTACTCAAATTGCCGAGATTACGGGAGGCAAATATTTCCGCGCTACTAATAACGAAAAGCTGAAAGAAATTTACAATTCTATCGATGAACTTGAGAAAACCAAAGTCGAAGTAACTTCATACCGGAACGCGTCGGAAGAATTTTACTCTTATGCCGGAGCGGGGTTATCCCTTCTTTTGCTCGAACTTTTACTATCTTTTTCATATTTGAGAGCGCTGCCGTAGATGAATACATTCAGATTTGCACATAGCGAGTACTTAATTCTGCTTTACGCTCTGCCGATTATCGCGTTTATCTTTTTTATTTATTACCGCAGGCGCGGTATAACTCTCAAACGGTTTGCCAATGTAGAAATGCATAAGGTATTGTTCCCCGCTTTCAGCAGGGTTAAACCTATTGTGAAATTTTTCACCGCCTTTACGGTAATTGCGCTTATTATTCTCGCGCTGGCAAATCCGCAGTTCGGTTCCAAAATTGAGGAGGTTAAGCAGATAGGAATTGACGTATTCATTCTGCTCGACGTCTCCAAAAGTATGACAGCGGAAGATATTAAACCCAACCGGCTTGAAAAGGCAAAATACGATATAGCGAAACTGATACATAGACTGCGCGGAGATAGAATAGGACTGATTGTTTTTGCCGGGAACGCGTATGTGCAGATTCCGCTTACTACCGATTATTCGGCGGCTAATTTATTCCTCTCCGCCGTGGATGTTAATTCCGTTCCCCAGCAGGGAACCGCAATCAGCAGCGCGATAAGTCTTGCTATTACTTCTTTTAAGCAGGATGCCGATACAAAAAAAGCTATTGTAATTATTACCGACGGGGAAGATCACGAAGGAGAATTGGAATCCGTTATAAAAGAAGCCGCGGATAAAGGCATTTTGATTTACGCTATCGGACTCGGCTCGCCTGCTGGAGTTCCGATTCCGACTTACAGCGCTTCGGGAAATATGCTCGGATATAAAAAAGACCGAAAAGGCGAAGTGGTTCTAACCAAACTGGATGAAGCGACTTTAAAGGAAATTACGGATAAAGGCGGCGGGAAATATTACCGCGGTTCAAATACCGAAGACGAACTTGAAAAAATTTACAAAGATCTCTCCAGTTTGGAACAAACCGAGTTCGGAGCGACTAAAATAACCGATTACGAAGATAGGTTTTATTACTTATTAATTCCGGCTCTTATTTTACTTATCTTTGAGTTTTTTGTGCCTTCGACCAAATCAAGGATTTTGGCAAAATTGGTAGAAAGAGAATAGTTGAATGAAAAAAATAATTTATATATTGCTAATTACCGCCGGGTTTCTTAGCGCTCAAAGCGAAAGAAGTCTTATCAATAAAGGCGTTGACCTTTACGAGAAAGGAAAATACTCCGACGCCGAAGTAAATTTCAAAAAAGGCGTTGAGAATAATTTGGAATCTTTCGAAGGCAATTTTAATCTCGGCGACGCTCTTTACAAGCAGGGCAGATTCGACGAAGCTATGCAAGCGTATAAAAACGCGCTCGCTCTTGCTAAAGACGATTACCAAAAGTCGAAGGTTTTTCATAATATTGGCAACGCTCTTTTAAAATCAAAAAAAATAAAAGAAAGTATAGGCGCTTACGCGAATTCTCTTAAACTCGATCCGAAGGATTTGGATACGAAATATAATTTATCCTACGCGCTAAAGCAGCTTAAACAGCAGAAGAAACAGAATAAGAACAACAAAAACGATAAAAAGAAAGATAAAAAGAAGCAGAAACAGAATAAACAAAATCAAAAACAGAATAATGACAAAAAGCAGAAAGACGATAAGCAGAAACAACAGCGGCAAAAACAGCGGCAGCAAAAGCAGAAGATGGATAAAGAGCAGGCTAAGAGAATTTTGGAAGCGCTGAAAAATAAAGAAGTTAAACTGCAGAAAAAATTGAGAAAGAAAAAAGGGAAAGCGGTTAAAAAGGATAAAGACTGGTAAATGGAGAAAAAGTTTTTTAAATATTTTTATCTGAGTCTTCTGACTCTGCTTATTTTACCGAACGTTTTCAACGCTCAGTCGTTCAAAATTTCGGCGGATAAAACGACGGTTGGCGAGTACGAATCGTTTCAGGTTTATTTCGAATTCAGCGGCGGGGATATAAACAAAGTGCGGGATTTCCATCCCCCTAATTTTCAGGGGTTCCGGGTTCTCGGCGGTCCGAATCAATCGTCAAGTATGCAGATAATCAACGGTCAAACATCCGGTTCGGTATCTTATTCATATATTTTAAGACCCGAAAAAACGGGCTCGTTTACCATCGCTCCGGCTTCGGTTATTTACCAGGGAAAAAGATTCACATCAAAACCGCTGAAAATAAAAGTGGTGAAAGGACGCGCTCCGCAGCAGAAGCGGGGCAGCGCTCAATCCGGCGGATTAACGGACGCTGAAATAGCGAAAAATGTTTTTTTGAAAACCATCCCGTCCAAACTGCGCGTTATGCAGGGCGAACAGATTACCGTGTCGTTCAAATTATATACCAAGCTGAATATTTCTTCGCCGTCAATTTCCAAACTTCCTACTTATCAAGGATTCTGGGCTGAGGACTTGGAAATGCCGAGAAATATTTCATTTAAAATTGAGATGTACAATGGAGAACGTTTTCGAGTTGCCGAAATTAAAAAAGTGGCTCTCTTTCCTACAAAGAGCGGCAAGCTGGAGATTTCATCTTTCGAGCTAAACGTTCCGGTGCTCATTCGCAAGCAGAGAAAATCGCGGAGTATGTTCGATGATTTTTTCAACGATCCCTTCTTCGGCAGAACTGAGACTTACAAATTCCTAACGGTTTCAAAACCGGTTAAAATTAAAGTCGATCCTCTGCCCACAGCGAATGTTCCCGCTTCTTTTAAAGGCGCGGTAGGCGAATTTTCGATGAAAGGATACCTCGATAAAAATAAAGTGAAAATAAACGAACCGGTATCGCTAAAACTTAAACTTTCGGGGAAAGGAAATATCAAACTGGTTGATATGCCGGAAGTTACGCTCCCGCCGGGTTTCGAACAATATGATCCGAAGCTATCGGATAACATTTCGAATTCCGCCGTTATTTCGGGAACCAAATCGGTTGAATATTTGATTGTTCCGCGTATTCCCGGTAAAAAAGTGATTCCGCCGTTTAAATTTTCTTTCTATAGTTTGAAAGATAGAAAATATAAAACTTTAACCGCCGGTCCGTTTGAACTGAATGTTGAAGGCTCCGCGGATATAGCCGGAATTCCTTCAACGTCTAATTTTTCGAAAGAAGACGTAAGGCTTCTAAGCGAAGATATTCGTTTTATTAAAACAGATTTGAATTTAATTCGTATCAGCAACGTCAATTCGCTTCCTTCGTGGTTCTTTTTCCTACTCATTATACCGGCGGGATTATTCGGCGTTTTGGTTCTCTGGAAAAGAAAGACCGATAAACTGCGCGGAAACGTTAGACTTATGCGTTCGCAGAAAGCGGAGAAAGCGGCGAAGAAAAGACTGAAAGCCGCGAGAAAAGCTTTAGACGAAAAGAACTCCCATTTATTTTACGAGGAAATTGCCAAAGGGCTGCAAGGCTATCTTGAGGATAAATTGTACATTCAAACTTCGGAATTTACTATCGATAGAGCCGTCGCGGAACTGACCGCTTTGGGAATTGAGGCGGAATTGACGGCGAAAATTAGAGATGTGTTTGAAAAATGCGAGTTCGCACGCTTTGCTCCGAGCGGAAGCGAAAGCGCGGAAGCGGAATTATACAAATTTACTCTCGGCGCAATTGCCGATTTGGAGAATTCGGTTAAGCGGGTGAAAAAATGACAATAAAATATTTCATGAAAATATCGCTTATCATATTTCTGTTCACGCTGAATATTTCAGCGTTTCAGTTTAGCGATTTAATCAATAAAGCAAACAAAGCTTATCAGCAGGAACAATATCAGGACGCGCTTAATAATTATTTGAAAATTTATAAAAACGGTTACGAAAGTTCCGAACTTTATTATAATATCGGCAATTGTTATTTCAGAACCGGGAAAATCGGCGGTGCGATTTTGTTTTATGAAAAAGCTCTCCGGTTGAATCCCGACGACGAGGACGCGCTCTATAATCTATCAATCGCTAAAGCGAGAACGGTTGATAAAATAAACGATGTGCCTCAAGTGTTTATCGTTCAGTGGTGGGATTCGTTTTTGGCTCTCTTCACTCTCCGCGGCTGGGTTATCATTCTCAGCGGT
>CAYNUJ010000176.1:0-6249 GCA_964400095.1 uncultured Melioribacteraceae bacterium | reverse complement strand
AGGAAACGCAAATTATACGGTTATTTTTTATAAAGAAGTGAGCGGTTCTCCGGCTTTTGCCCGTGCTAAACAGATGTCGGATATAATGAAAAATGAGGTTAAAGCGGCGCTTAGAACAACCGCCGCCTATTCACGCGGCGACATAAGTTTCCTCGGATTCAATTTGGGAGTTTTGAGAACTCTGAGTATGCCCGGCACTCTTTCCGAAGGTTCGTTCCACGATTATATCCCTGAATCTTGGCGGTTGAGGAATACATCATACAGAAAGCATGAAGCTTGGGCTATAACAAGATCGTTAATTAAATATTTCAATTTAACTGAAATGAGTAACGGAATTATAGCCGGAATATTGCGCGATCCATTCGAGAACGTATCGTATTTTTCTATTTCGGGAACGTCGGACAACAAAAAACCGATTAATAATTCAACTGTTACGCTTCAGCCGGGGAATAAAATTTACTACGGAGACGATAAAAATAACGGATTTTTCATGTTCGACAGTCTTCAGCCGGGGAGCTACACTTTAATTGCGGCGGCTGAAAATTTTCTTCCCGATACGTTTAATGTTACGGTATCTGCGAACAAATCTGTTTTTTCGGATAGATTTATGACCGCCTCGCCGAATTACGATCCGCCGAAATTGTTTTCCTTTTTTCCGCCGGACAGAGCCGAGTCTGTGAGCCTGCTGACGGATATAACGTTAAACTTTGATATTCGGATGGATAAAAATTCTGCGCAGAGCGCGTTCTCTGTAATCCCTTTGGTAAGCGGTAGTTCCGATTGGCAGAATAATGAAAAAAAAATGGTATTTACTCCTGCGAGTAAATTATTGCCCGGAACCGATTATACCGTAACTGTTGAAAACACCGCAAAGAGTTTTTTCGGAATCAATCTCGACAGTAATTATACTTTCCAATTTCGCACTCGAAGTAAATTAGCTCTGATCGATGTTTATCCTCGTGACGGAGAAACTAATGTTAGTCTGAATCCAAATGTAAGAATCAAGTTCAACTCTCCGATTGATGCGAATACACTTGCAGGTAATATTCTTTTTCTCGACCCGTCCAATAATTTTGTCCCTATTTTGGTTGACCAATCGGGTTACAGCGCCGGACTTATCAGTTTTGAACCAACCGGGAGTTTGGAAAGACACACTGAATACCGGGTTGAACTATTCAGCGGTATTGGAGATGATGAGGGGCTAACGTTAGGAATTGATACGGTAATTACTTTCAGTACCGAACCGCAGACATTAGTGGGCGGTACTGTAATTAACGGTTTTGAGGCGGCTGACGGATGGAATATATCTTCTAACGTAAATTTTACATACGGAATAGACAACGCTTATACTAAGATTAGTAAAGCGTCAAAACGAAAAAAAGGCGGGGATTATTCCGGTCAATTCACTTATAAATTTATAGATTCCTCGGCTTCCGCGACAATTGTTCCGGTAGCAGCCATCGCGCTGAATGGAGTGAGTTCAATAGGACTTTGGATATACGGAGATTATTCCTCAAATCAATTAAATTTAATTTTTCTTGATACATGGTCGAATACTCAAGTCTATGCTTTGGATACTTTAAATTACACCGGCTGGAAATTCAAATGGTTAAATGCCGAAAATCTTGACTTTAGCCTTTTAAGTCTGATTGCTATTCAGATCGTAAAAACTGATAATGGCTCTTACGAAGGAGTTGTTTACCTTGATGATATTACAACGGATTTTACAACGGGAATACAAAATAATGTTTCCGATATCCCCAAGGAATTTTCTCTCAGTCGGAATTATCCGAATCCGTTCAATCCTTCGACGATAATAAACTTTGCTCTGCCCGTCGAATCTCGCGTTTCTCTCACAATATTCAACTCAATTGGACAGAGGATAACGGAACTGATTAACAATAAAAATTACAGCGCGGGTAAATACAATATTAAATGGAATGCGGACGGACTTTCTTCGGGGATATATTTTTACAAGATAAAAGCCGGGAAATTTACGAAAACAATTAAAATGGTACTTATCCGATGAATCGGGTAAGTGCGTAAATAATTAAAGCCGCGCTAACAATTAAAGCGGATATTAGAATTATTCCCGCTTTAATTGCGGAGAATTCTTTTTTAACTCTGCCCGGATTAACCTTTGAAGGTTCGGGCGTCGTTTCTTGAATGTAAAATTCACCGGTATATGCAGGCGTTTCTACTCCGGTTGCCGCTAAGGGCGGCAAATTTGCTGCAATAGGAGGTAGCGGCGGCGGAGATTCCGGAATATTTGTTTCCGTCTGCGGATAAGAATTGGGTGAATATTGCAACAAGCGGTCTCTTAAATGTTCTGCTTGTTCTCTGTCACTCATTATGTTTCCTCCAAAAATCGTTGAAGGCGTAAAAAAATACTTTAATTTGTACCTTGAATCTTATTTAATATTTATAAAATAACATATTTATTCAAGAAAGTCAATGAAATTGCCTAATTTTAATTCTATCAAATATCGTGCTATATATTAAAACTAATGAATAATTAATCCAAGAATAAGATAAATAAACGCCGTAACCGCGCCGGCTGTTAATGCGTAGGGTAATTGAGTTTTAACATGATCGATATGATCGCTCGCGGAAGCCATAGATGAAATTATAGTTGTATCGGATATCGGAGAGCAGTGGTCGCCGAATACTCCTCCGCCCAGCGCTGCCGCAATTGTTAAATAGATATTAGCTCCGAGAGTATTTGCCATCGGAACTCCAATTGCGATCATTATTGCGAAAGTTCCCCACGAAGTTCCGGTGGAAAAGGCTATGAAACACGCGACGAGAAAGATGATGAACGGAACAAAATTCGGAGAGAGCCACGATTTTGATATTTCGGCAATATAAATGCCGGTGCCCAATTCCTTGCAGACAGTCCCAATAGCAAACGCCAGCATCATTAAAAGAGCCAGGGGAATCAACCCGCTGATTCCTTTAAAAATCAATTCAATTGTTTCTTTGAAGGAAAATATATTCTGCGCCCTGTACAGAATAATTCCCACCGAGATAGAAATAAGTACCGAATACAAGACGGAAGCCGAACCGGAACCTTGTCCTATCGCGTTCAACAATTGCTTCCATAACGGAAAGGTTTCTATTCCTTCCACATGATTCCATCCGGTTACAACCAGCATAATCGGCATCATAAAAACCATAGTAATAATTGGAACTAACATATTAAAAGCTCGCGGTTTAACGCCTTCCTTTCTTTCCATTGAGATTACCTCGGATGAAATTAGAGGCGTAGCTCCATCCCTAATTACTTTACCTTCCTTAACGGCGCGTTCTTCAGCTTTTTTCATCGGTCCGAAATCTTTGCCGGAAATAATAATTGTAACAACCATCGCCATTGCGAGCATCGGATAAAAATTATAAGGGAAAGCGCCGAGCAGAATATGGAAAGGATTATCAAACCCCTGCGCTGCGATTAAACCCATAATATAAGCGCCCCAGGCGTTCATTGGAATTAAAATGCAGGTGGGCGCGGAAATTGAATCCGCAATGTAAGCCAATTTTTCACGCGGAATGTTCAGCCTGTCGAAAATTGGTCGATAGATAGTGCCTACCGTTAAAGAATTGATGCTTGATTCGACAAAAATTGACGTGCCTGTAAGCCAAGCGAATAACTGAACAACTTTACGACTGTTCCCCGCATTTTTATTTTCAATCTTATTCAATAATTTGTTTACAACATTAATGAACCCGTCCACGCCTCCGGACCTTTGAATAAAGGCAATTAAAGCCCCTACGAGAGAACTGAACATAATTGTCCTTGTATTACCCGGATTTTTGAAAACATCAACAAGAGCCTGAACGGTAGCCGCCGTTCCGCTTATTAAATTTCCGCCGCTCAAAATTACCCATCCGAGCCATATTCCGAAAAGTAATGATACGAACACTTGTCGTGTTTTAATCGCGAGGATAATCGCCAGTATTGGAGGCAGTATCGACCAGAAAGAATAGTGATCCATTTATAAACGTCAGTTTGTGAATAACAGTGGCTGTTAAAATAAAAAAAATATTTTTATTATTTTAATAAAAACATTAAATAATTTTATCACAATTAGATTTATTCGAGATGAAAAAACCAATTCTATTTTTTGCTTTCCTATTTATTTCAGCGAATCTTTTCTCACAGAGCGGTTTTGAAACTCTGTTTGAGAAATCGGGATATGTTTCAACCGATAACTACAATTCAACGATGAGTTACTTTCAAAAGCTCTCCGATAGTTCCGAATACGCGCAGATGATTGAGTTCGGAATTTCGCCGCAGGGGAGAAAGCTGTATTATCTAATTGCCGATAAAGAAAAGAATTTCAACGTCGAACCGGATATCGCGAACCGGGTAAAGCCGGTGATAATGATCCAAAACGGAATTCACGCCGGAGAAATTGAAGGGAAAGACGCTTCGATGCTTTTGATGAGAGAAATTCTTATTACAAAAGAAAAATTTAATCTTCTCGATAAAGTTAAAATTGTGGTTGTCCCGATTTTCAATGTGGACGGACACGAGCGCCGTTCACAGTATAACAGAATAAACCAGAACGGTCCGAAAGAAATGGGCTGGCGGACAACAGCGCAGAATTTGAATCTGAACCGCGATTACACAAAAGCCGATGCGCCTGAAATGAAAGCTTTACTGAGATTATTCAAACGGTTTAATCCCGATATTTTTATCGATACTCATACAACCGACGGAGCCGATTATCAATACACAATCACTTACGGAATTGACACTCATCTGATGAGGAGCGAAAATCAGAAAAAATGGATTGAAAACGAGTTGGAACCATTTATCGAACGGGAAGTTGCCAATAGCGGTTTTCTTATTTCTCCTTACGTTAGTTATGTGAAAGGGGATTTTAGAAACGGCATTAAAGATTGGATCTCCTCTCCGAGGTTTTCCCACGGATATGCGGCTCTAAGAAATAGAATCGGTATTTTAATTGAAACTCATATGCTTAAGCCTTACAGGGAAAGAGTATTTTCAACTAAAAGTCTTCTCGGATCTATTCTGCGGAAGGCAAATTCGGACGCTGAATTAATAGTCGCTGATTCAAAGGAAGCCGATGAATTAGCGTCAAATTATTATAAGCGTGATTATTTCCCGATAAAATTACAGATTTCCGAACGCTCCGATTCATTTTTATACAGAGGCAAAATTCCCTATCTTGATTCGAGTTTGGTTACCGGTGGCGCGATTAAAAAATATACCAATGAACCTTTGAATAAAGTCGTGCCGTATTATCACTATTCCAATACAATGGACAGCGTTTTAATTCCTAAAGCCTACATTATTCCGGCAGAGTATTCCCAAATAATAGATTTGTTAAATCTCCACGGCATTAAGGCGAAACGGTTGTCCCGCCAAATCGTCTCGCCGGTTATCCGAACTAAATTTAGCGGTATAAAATTCCCGCGGCAATCGTTTGAAGGCAGATTTATGCCTCGGTACAATTTCACTGAATTTGAAGACTCGGTTGTGCTGCGCGAAGGAGATTTTGTTGTTGAAACCGCTCAGCCATTATTGGGGTTGATAATTTATTTATTCGAACCGGATTCGCCGGATTCGTTTTTGAAATGGGGATTTTTCAATGCCGTATTTGAAAGGAAAGAGTATTTTGAAATGTATTCGATGGAACCGATCGCGGAAGAAATGTATGAAAACAGCCCGCCGTTTCGTAGAGAATATGATAAAAGATTAAAGGAGGATAAAGAATTTGCATCTAATCCTCGACAGAGATTGAACTTCTTTTTCGAACGCTCAAAATATTTCGACAGCCATTTAAATGTTTATCCAATAATGAAGTTAGAAAACTTGATTGATTAATTTAGCTCTAAAATCGCTTGCTCTCGGATTAGTGGCAGGACTGAGTCCGGGTCCCCTTACCACGCTTGCCATTGCCGAAACAGTACAGAAAAGTAAGCGCGACGGAAGGTTAATTGCCGTGGTTCCAATCCTGACAGATTTGCCGATAATTATTGCCTCAATTTATCTGTTGAGAGGTTTGGATAATCTAAATTATGCCGTCGGTATAATTTCATTTTTAGGAGGAATTTTTCTTTTGTTTCTTGCAGTAAAAACTTATAGATCGGAATTGAATCCCAATTTATCGAATTCTAATAGCGGCGGTTCTTTGATGAAGGGAATAATCACTAATTACTTAAATCCAAATCCTTATATATTTTGGGTTACTGTCGGAGCGCCGACAATCATTTTGGAGAACG
>CAYNUJ010000175.1:0-6267 GCA_964400095.1 uncultured Melioribacteraceae bacterium | reverse complement strand
GCATTAATGTCCCTTAAATTTGAGTACACAAAAATAGTAAAAGGTTTTTACATGAATCCTTTGAAAAACTCGAAAGAACTTTACTTATACAGGTGGATTTCAGATTGGTGACGAATATTTTACAAATTGTAATAGTATTTCCCCGGCTTCCTATTCAAACGATTACTAAATAAATTGGACATTCATACGTTTTTGCTTGAAATTCTTTCCTTCTATGTGTATCTTCATACACAAAAATAGGTGTATATATGAGAACTAATATTGTCATAGACGATAATTTAATAAAAGATGCTCAAAAAATTAGCGGCATAAAAACCAAGAAAGAAATAATTCACTTGGCTTTGGAAGAATTTATAAAAAATAAAAAGCGGAAAGACCTTTCGAATCTTTTCGGAAAGATCGAATTTAGAAGCGGATATAATTACAAATCTATGAGAAAATAGAAATGGTGCTTGTCGATACTTCAGTGTTGATTGATTTTTTCAAAGGGATAACAAACGACGGCACTGAGAAGATTAGAACTATTATTAACAGGGCAATTCCTTTCGGTATTACCTCTATTATTTATCAGGAAATTTTGCAAGGCGCTAAAACAGAAAGGGAATTTAAACTTCTGAAATCGTATCTGGAAACACAGGAATTTTATGAACCGGACAGCTATAAACACGCATGCGAAAAATCAGCAAAAATCTATTTTGATTTGAGAAAAAAGGGACTGACTGTGCGTAGTACAATCGATTGCTTAATAGCTGAGATTGCAGTGGAAAACAATTTAATATTGCTTCATTCGGATAAGGATTTTGTTACAATTGCAAAAGTGATTGACCTGAAGTTTTTCTGATTTCACCTTCAAATTTTTACGAAGAACCCTCATCTAAGTTTCGTGAACCAAAAGAATTATTTTATGCAATGTCCGATGAGTAAATCCTGAACTACATTACCTATATAAAGATAAAATGGAATTTACTCCTTTAGAATGTTAATTTTACTACCTTATTTTAGGAAACTATGAAAAAACTCAGAAATTTTTGCATTATAGCGCATATAGATCACGGTAAATCGACAATCGCGGATATGCTCTTGGAAAAAACCGGAGCGGTTTCCAAGCGGGATGCAAAATCTCAGCTTCTCGACGATATGGACCTTGAACGGGAACGCGGTATAACAATAAAGTCACACGCTTTTCAAATGAATTACAAAGCGAAAGACGGTAATAATTATACTCTAAATTTAATTGATACTCCCGGTCACGTCGATTTCACCTATGAAGTATCGAGATCGCTTGCCGCTTGCGAAGGCGCGCTGCTTGTGGTGGATGCCGCCCAGGGAGCCGAGGCGCAGACTATATCGAATTTATACTTGGCGATTGAAGCGAATCTTGAAATAATTCCCGTTATCAACAAAATTGATTTACCCAGCGCGAGAGTGGATGCGATTAAGAGCCAGATTGTCGATTTAATCGGCTGTGATGAAAAAGAAATCATACTCGCAAGCGCGAAGGAAAGAATAGGTTACGATGAAATATTGGAAGCGATTGTTGAGAGGATTCCCTCCCCGGAAGGCGATCCGAACGCTCCCCTGCAAGCGCTTATTTTCGACTCAATGTTCGATCCCTATCGCGGAGCTATTGCATACGTAAGAATATTTAACGGTACGCTGAAGGAAAAAGAGGAAATAAAATTTTTTACAAATCAGAAAAAATTTCTTGCAGAAGAGGTCGGCATACTTGAATTAACCCGCATTAGAACTAAAATGCTTTCAGCGGGCGATGTAGGCTACTTAATTGCAGGTGTGAAGGAAGTTCACGATACGAAAGTCGGGGATACGGTAGTTCACGTTCATAACGGTTCCGAAAAAGCTCTGCCGGGTTATCAGGAAATTAAACCGATGGTATTTACCGGACTTTATCCTTCGTTGTCCGATGATTTTGAAGACCTCCGCGACGCGCTCGATAAACTGCGGCTCAACGACGCATCGCTTACGTTTGTTCCCGAAACATCCGCCGCGCTGGGATTCGGATTTCGCTGCGGATTTCTCGGTATGCTTCACATGGAAATTATTCAGGAACGTTTAGAGAGAGAATATAATCAGAATATCGTGACAACTCTTCCGAATGTTGAATATATAGTTTACACAAAAGACGGAAAAAAAATAATAGTCGATAACCCCGCCGAAATGCCGGAGATGGGAGACCTCGATCATATTGAAGAACCTTATATTAAATCTCAAATAATTGTTCCCAGCGAATATATCGGAAATATTATGAAACTCGCGATGGACAAACGGGGCGTGTATAAAAATACTTCATATCTCGATCCGACAAGAGCTGATTTGGAATACGATTTCCCGCTTGCTGAGGTAATATTCGATTTTTACGATAAACTGAAATCCATTTCACGCGGCTACGCTTCATTCGATTACGAACTTGTCGGTTATCGTACTTCGGACCTAACTAAATTGGATATTCTATTGAACGGAGAAAAAGTTGACGCTCTCTCCATTATTGTTCATCGTGATAAAGCCTTCGATTGGGGAAGAAAAGTCACTTCGAAATTGAAAGAATTGATCCCGCGTCAGATGTTTGAAATTGCCGTACAGGCTTCAATTGGAAGCAAAGTTATCGCAAGAACCAACATTAAAGCCCTTCGCAAAAATGTTCTCGCAAAGTGTTACGGAGGGGATGTGAGCCGTAAACGGAAACTTCTCGAAAAGCAGAAGGAAGGGAAAAAGCGAATGAAACAGGTCGGTAATGTTGAAATACCTCAGGAAGCTTTTTTAGCCGTGCTGCAACTTGAGGACTAATTAATTGTATAAGCATAAATAATTTAAATGAGAGAAATGAATAAAGAGACTAAAACACGCAGCCAAGCCCAAAAAAGCATCGATTTTTTCAAAAATTTATTCTACGCGCTTATAGCCGCGCTGCTGATTAAAACATTCCTAATTGAAACATCGCGCGTTCCCACCGGTTCTATGGAAAAAACAATTATGGTGGGCGATTTTTTATTCGTAAATAAATTTATTTACGGTTCGAGTTCGCCGCGAAATATACCTTTTACAAATGTCCGTCTGCCTTATTTCGAATTGCCTCAGCTTAAAGACCCCGAGAGAGGCGATATCGTCGTTTTTGAATGGCCCGGGATGCCGGATGTTCTTGTGAATCCCGAAGTAGTGAGTTACGTGAAAAGATGCATCGCCGTTCCCGGCGATACGCTCGAAGTTCGAGATAAAGTTGTATTTGTTAACGGAAAAAGAGCGCGCATTCCAACGCATATTCAATATCAATCTAACATTAAGCCGAAAGGATATATCGAAAGCAGAATCTTTCCGAGCGGCAAGCCGTGGAACGAGGATAATTACGGTCCGCTTTATATACCCAAAAAAGGAGATACGCTTCATTTGAGTATGGATAATATTAATGAGTGGCGGACAATCATCGATCGTGAATTTAACGCTCGCGTGGTTAAAGTTGACGCGGGAAGAATTTACATCAACGGCAAAGAAACTAACGAATACGTTCTTCAAAAAGATTACTATTTCATGATGGGCGACAATCGGGACGACAGCCTCGACAGCCGGTATTGGGGTTTTGTTCCAAGAGATAAAATTATCGGCGAAGCGTTTATGATCTATTGGTCTTGGAACCCCGAAATTCCGTGGTCCGACTTTTTCCATTTGCTCGGTTCCACAAGAATTAATAGAATAGCTAAAATAGTTTACTAGAAGCCTCTGCGAAACTTCATTATGTCATATTGAGTCCCGCTTTGCGGGACGAAATATCTCGATTTTGAGTAACATTGAGATTCTTCTCCCGACTTCGTCGTCGGGATCAGTTATGCAGAGGTTTCTACTAATCTTAAATTAAGTATTTACGGAGAAGTTTAATTTTTCAGAAAAGGAATTTTTATGATTAAGATTTTTTTGTGTTTTTTATTCTTCTCCATAGCTGTCTTTCCGCAGGAAAAATATTTCATATTTTTTGAAGATAAAGGATTCATTCCCGGCGAGGGTTCAAAAGCGGAGTTGCAAGCATATTCCGAAGCGAAAAATTTTCTTTCGGAAAAAGCTATTGAGAGAAGAAAAAGAATTTTGGGCGAAGCCGAAATTGACGATAAAGATTTTCGCGTTGACGAAAATTACGTAAAAGAACTCGAAAATTTAGGCGCGGTTGTTGTCCATAAATTGAGATGGTTTAATTGCGTATCCGCTTACCTGACAAAGGATTTAATACCGCAAATCGCTCGGAAAAAATTTGTTGAAAAAATTCAACCGGTTCGTTCGGTTAAAATATCGGAGCCGGTTAAAAGTCTGTATAAAGCTTTCCCTGCGTTTAAATCGGCGATTCAGCATAAGCTGGATTACGGTCCATCCTTAACGCAATTGGAATTGTCGGATATTCCTCTTCTTCACGATTGGGGAATAACGGGCGACGGAGTGAGAATTGGAATAATGGATACCGGATTCGATTGGAAAGAACAGAAATCTACTAAAAACGCTAAAATTATAGCCGAACATGATTTTGTTTTCAACGACAATATAACCGCAAACAGTCCAGAGGATAACCCTTCACAGCACGTCCACGGCACTTTAGTACTTTCGACTATTGCCGGAACCGACGAAGGGAATTTAATTGGAGCGGCATTCGACGCCGAATTTGTCCTGGCAAAAACAGAAGATATACGAAGCGAAACGCATGCGGAGGAGGATAATTATGCCGCGGCGCTTGAATGGTTTGAATCTCTCGGCGTTGACGTCGCCACTTCGTCACTCGGATACAGCGAGTTTGACCCTTCGGAAACTTCATATACGTATGAGGATATGAACGGCAAAACGACTATAGTAACAAGAGCCGCGGAAATTGCTTTTCAGAAGGGAATGGTTACGGTTACTTCCGCCGGAAACGAAGGTAACTCGGATTGGTTTTTTATCACCGCTCCCGGCGACGGTTTTAATACAATTACAGTCGGAGCGGTAAATTCGGGCAATCAAGTAGCTTCGTTCAGCAGTCGGGGACCAACTTCCGACGGCAGAATAAAGCCGGATGTCTGCGCCATGGGAGTGACGGTATTAGCCGCCGACGCCCGGACGAATGATTACGCTTATTTTTCCGGCACGTCTCTCTCGGCTCCAATAACCGCGGGGATGTGCGCTCTTCTGCTTTCAGAGTTCCCGTATCTCACCAATAAGCAGTTGCGTCAAATAGTTCTTGAATCCGGCGACAATATCAAAACCCCGGACAACGAAAAAGGATTTGGACTTCTCTCGGCTTTGTACGCGGTTACTTTTCCGCACATAAAAAAAATCGGCGGGAAAATGTATTTAGTGAAAAAGTTTTACGACCCCGACGGAATTGACTATTCACAAATCACTCTTAAAATATCCGCCGGTTCGGGGAATTCAAATGCGGATTTGACTGCCGATGCGAACGGAATTGCGGTGTATGCGCTTCCCGACAGTCTATTGAACCAAGATATTTCATTTACTTATTCTTATAAAACTTCGGCGGGTAATTGGAAAAAAGTTCCGTCAAGTTCCGCTTATACTAAATCGGCGGGTAATATTCTTGTAAAACGTTACGCCGAAGAGGTGATTTATTCTTTCATGCCGGATAAATTTAAATTGTCGAACGCCTATCCGAATCCTTTTAACATTGAAACGGCTATTCAATTCGAACTTCCTTCTCCGGCAAAAGTGACAATAAAACTATACGACATTCTGGGACGACTCGTTAAAACTTTTGTAGATACTAAATTAAGCGAAGGATATTATAAAAGGAGCTTTAGATTTTCAGGAATGTCGAGCGGAGTTTATTTGTTAAATTTTAGAACCGGGAATAATTCCGAGATTAGAAAGTTAGTTTTAATAAAGTAGGAAAATTCATGGGATACAAAGCAGAAGCCGATGAACTTTTTAACTCCGTATTAAAAATGTCTCATCATAAAATAAAGCGCGGCGAGGATCTGAAAAGAATTATCGAAACCGCGTATCAATTCGATCTTAAAGATGAACTCGAGCAATTGGCTTTTTCAGGCAAGTTCTCGAACGGTTTAATTAAAATTATCCAGGCGGGCGGCGGTACGTTTGAACCGGAATATTTCGAAAAAATAAAAGCTGAATATACGGAAAGTCTGCAGGAAGTTAAGAACAGAATTGAAAAGATTCTTGAAAAGTCTTCCGATTTTTTTTCGGGAATATTCCGCGAAAAATATTTCACCCTGTCGTACGAAGCGCTGAAAAATTTAGCGGATTTATGCGCCGACTTGAACA
>CAYNUJ010000174.1:0-6290 GCA_964400095.1 uncultured Melioribacteraceae bacterium | reverse complement strand
ATTACACGCTTACGCTAGATTTACCGGAACAATATACTTCGATGATCTATCGATTGTAAAGTTAGACGGAGTTACCGGAGTTAGCGACGGCGACGAACTTCCCGTTACTTATAAACTTTTACAAAATTATCCGAATCCGTTTAATCCGGCTACTATTATCAGTTATCAAATACCCGAGCAAGGTTTTGTTTCAATAAATATTTATAACGTATTAGGACAAAGAGTCGCGACATTAGTTAACGACGTTCAAGATGCGGGTAATTACAAAGTAAACTTTGACGCGGGTAAACTTTCATCCGGAATATACATCTACCAAATCAAAGCAGGTAATTTCATCCAATCGAGGAAGATGTTGCTGATTAAATAATCTATTCTAAAAATATGGGAAGGAGTGTTACTCTCCTTCCCATTTTAATATTCTTTTGAAATAATAACAACAAAGACAAACTGAATTTTTAATATGAAAAAATTAAAAATATTATCTCTTTTGATTTTAATTCTTTTTTTCAGCGGAAATAATTTGTTTTGCGGTACAACAGGAAAAATTGTTGGCAAAGTTACCGATAAAAACACCGGAGAGCCGCTTGTGGGTGTTAATATTATTATTCCTGGATCCACCATGGGCGCGGCGACGGATTTAGACGGAAAATATTTTATAATCAATATTCCTCCGGGCGTTTATTCAATAAAAGCCGCTATGATTGGATATAGATCGGTAATTATAAACGAGGTTCATGTATCGGCGGATCAGACAACTCATATCGATTTTGAATTAAGCGATGAAGCGGTTGAATTAGAAAATGTCGTTGTTATTGCCGAAAAGCCAATGGTAAGAAAAGACCTGACGTCAACCGAAGCCAGCGTTAGCGGAAATAACATTAAGATGCTGCCTGTTGAAGATGTAGGCGCGGTTGTCAACCTTCAAGCCGGTGTTGTGAATGGTCACTTTCGCGGCGGACGAGCCGGAGAGGTTAAATACCTCATCGACGGCGTTCCCGTTAATGATGAATATTCAGGGGAATCTTCTCTTTCGCCCGAAATTAACAGTATTCAAGAAGTTCAAGTATTAACCGGTACTTTTAATGCCGAGTACGGGGAAGCTTTGTCCGGAGTGGTTAACCAAATAACGAAGAATGCTTCCAACGAGTTCAAAGGCGGCGCAAGATTTTATACCGGGGACTATGTTACAAGCAGGAGAAATTTGTATGAAAATATAAGCGAAGTCTCGCCGCGTGATATTTATAATTTTCAGGGAAATTTTTCCGGACCTATTCCCATCTTCAATAATTTTATTAAATTCTTTTTATCGGGACGATTTTATTCCAATGACGGATATATTTACGGAAGACGAATGTTCAATCCATCCGACTCGTCAAATTTTTCCGCAAATGATCCGAAGGATTGGTATGTGGGCAATACCGGCGACAACAAATATGTTCCGATGAACTTTAGAACAAGATATACGCTTCAGGGCAAGCTGAATTTTGATGTAGGCAGCGGACAAGGAATTGTGTTGAGCGGAATGTATCAGAGTAAAAAGTATAAGGATTATGATCATAGATTTAAATTAAATCCGGATGGCGATTATACAAAGTATGAACAAAGTTTATTGAGTAGTCTTAGTTATACTTTGGTCTTAAATAAATCGGCTTTTATCGAATTTGTCGGTTCGGCTTTCATCACAAAATTTCAGCAGTACGTATTTCAAAATCCGTTGGATTCTCGTTATGTTGACCCGAACAGATTAAGAGATGTGGGAGGAAGTTCCTTTTTAACGGGGGGAACGCAAAACTGGCATTTTAATCATACAACTTCGACTTACCTTGGAAAAGTTGATTTAACATGGCAGGTTGATAATTATAATCAAATAAAAACAGGGCTTCAGTTAAAAGCGTATCAATTGGAATCAAAAGATTTTCAAACGATTATAGACGCTTCAACAAAATTCAAGCCTACTTTACCGCGCGTTGGAGATTTTAATTATAATGTTTACAATACTCATCCAACTCAATTTGCCGCTTATATACAAGATAAAATTGAAATCAGTTATCTGATAGTTAATATCGGATTGCGTTTTGATTATTTCCGACCCGACGGAAAATATATGAAAGACCCCAATAAAATAAGCTTACTGGATAATTCGCAGCCCCCTTTTCCCGATTCTCTAATGTCAACCGCTTCGGCAAAGTATGAATTTAGTCCGCGTCTTGGCATATCTTTTCCAATTACATCCCGCGGAGCGATTCATATTTCGTACGGACATTTCTTCCAAATTCCGCCGTTCAAAAACTTATATCTGAATCCTAATTTCCGTATTCCCTTAACGGGGAATTTTCCACGAAATGTCGGGAACACAATCGGCAATACAAACCTTGAACCGCAGAAAACGGTTATGTATGAAGTTGGTTTACAGCAGGCTCTCACCGATGATTTCGGCGTGAATGTCAGTGTATATTACAAAGACATCCGTAACTTGCTCGCCACAAAAATATTTATTAAAAACAATTTCAAAAAGTTCAGTCAATTGGTTAATTCCGATTACGGTTCCGTAAAGGGAATAACGCTTTCCTTCACCAAAAGATTCAAAGATCATTTCGGCGCAACTTTGGATTATACGTATCAGATTGCCGAAGGGAGCGCGTCCGATCCCAATACGGCATTCGATAAAGCACAGGCATCGCCTCCGATTGAAGCTAACAAACAATTGGTGCCGCTTAATTGGGACAGCAGGCATACGTTTAATTTCACTTTAACATACGGAACGGCGGGCGATTTTATTGCAAGCGTAATCGGCAGATTGGGGAGCGGATTACCCTATACTCCTTCGCTTCAAAATCAGAGAACGGGATTGGAAAACAGCGAAAATAAACCGACATTCTTTAATGCCGATTTTTATCTTACAAAGTATTTTAAAATATTTGGACAAGAGGTCTCTGCCTTTATAAAAATCTTCAATTTGTTTGATACCGCAAATGAAGTTGAAGTTTTCGGAGATACCGGAAGAGCCGGATATACGCTGGAATTGACAAGGGCGCAAGAAGCGCCGAGAGGGGTAAATACATTGGCGGAATATTACAAGCGTCCCGATTTTTACTCCTCGCCGCGGCAAATAAATATCGGCGCAACATTTTCGTTTTAGAGGAATTAGGAGAGAAACATTGAAGATAAATAATAACTTTTTAATCGGATTTTTCATTTTAACAATTGCCGCGTCGGTCAATTTGAATGCGCAGGTTGTTGTTGACACGTCGAAAGGGGACCATAATCAAACGCGGAAAGGCTTTATGGACGGAAATTTGGTTTATACGGTTTATTATAATTATGGAGAAATTGCCGATTGGCAAAATGAACCGAGCCGCAGCGGCGTATGGCCCAAAGGAACTAATCACACATATGTTGACGGTATTGCGGTTATTGTTCAGGCTGAAACTAAAGACCCGGCGGGCAATATAATTCATCCGCTTGAAACAAATTATTATGAGAATACGCGTTTTGACGCAGCTACAGGCATAACGTATGGTTGGTGGCCCCTACCGGGGTATGCCGCGCCTTATTCTTCATTGCCCGCGCGCAGCGACGTTCAAAATACTTGGCCTCTTTCCTGGCCGGACAGACCTTCGGATTGGGATGGTATTTGGAACGGATTTTTCGGCAAGGGAGTTATGAACGCGGATTTGGAAACGTTTTTTGTTATGGATGACAACGAGGATAGAGAATATATTTTAAATAATAATTTTCATCCGGATGAAGAATACCCGGAAAGAGGCGGACTCGGAATGCAGGTAAAAGTGCGGGGATTTCAATGGTCGCAGGTGCTTGCCGAAGATGTGATTTTTTGGCTTTATAAAATTACGAATATGAGCACGACCGATTATGATAAAACTCTATTCGCTCAGTATATTGACTGGGGCATTGGCGGGCACGATAATTCATCGAATAATGCCGGCGATTATAATGAACTGTTAGATATTTCTTACGCTTGGTCAACCGTTTCTTTTGGAAGTCCGGGCAACTGGAGTCCGGTTGGGTTATCCGGCTACGCATTCTTAGAAAGCCCCGGTAAATCCAATGACAGGATTGATAATGACAGCGACGGTCTTACCGATGAAGTTAGAGACAACAATGCCGTTGAATTTATTTCCGATGTTAATTTAGATCCGTTTATACTAAATTCTATCAGAGATACGGTTAATTTCCGTAAATTTTATACTTATAGCTGGAAACCTCATTGGGATGCGGACGAAAACGCCAACTGGCGTTCTTTCACTGATTTAAATGAAAACGGCGTCTGGGATAAAGGAGAACCGCTCAATGACGACGTAGGTTCCGACGGGATTGGACCATTCGATGAAAATTATACGGGAGCCGATACCGACGGTTCTGAAGCCGATGGTAGACCTGAACAGGGAGAACCGAATTTCGGCATTCTTGATAAAGATGAATCCGACCAATTGGGATTGACCGGATTCGCTATTTTTGCCGTTCACACATACGATTTGAATAACGACGAAAACAATTGGAGCGCTCTTTCTGAACTTCCCTCTCCGCACGGTCAATCTTTAGTGGGGGTAAATCTCGGCAATTATTTTTCGAGTTACCTTTTCAAAATGGACGGAAGAAATACTTATTCCGGTACGACGGGAGAAATACAGCAGACGGGGGAATCCCAGGGATTTTCTATGGCTTTGCTGTTTGGTATTGATAAAGATGATTTGTTCCGCCGCAAAAGGACTATTCAGCAAATTTATAATGCAAATTACAGATTCGCTAAACCGCCGGATAAACCAATTGTTACCGCTTTAGCCGGAGACCAAAAAGTAACGCTTTATTGGGATGACAGAGCCGAGAAAACATTTGACGCATTTTACCAAAGGATTAATTTCGAAGGATATCGAATTTACCGGTCAACAGAATCGAGTTTTATAGAAAATAAAGTTATTACCGATGCTTTCGGCAAACCCACTTTCAGAAAACCGATTGCGCAATTTGATCTAATCGACGGAGTTAAAGGATTTCACCCGATTGATGTTAACGGTGTGAAATTTTATCTCGGTAATGAGAGCGGATTAAAACATTCATTTGTGGATACGACCGTTGAGAACGGACAAACTTATTATTATGCGGTTTCCGCTTACGACAAAGGGTTTTCTACAAATACGGTTATCGGGTCTCTCGATGGAATTCCGCCGTCGGAAACTACAACAATTTTGAGAACGGATATCAACGGGAAAGTAATACCTGATATAAATACTGCGGTTGTTACTCCTCGGACGCCTGCGGCGGGTTATATCCCGCCGGAAATAAAAGACGTTTACGCAAGCGGACCCGGCACGGGAATTTTCAGTATTCAAATATTAAATCCTGGATTAATAAAAGACAATACTTCATACAGATTGGAATTTTCAGAAGACACACCGTTTCATAACGAACATCATCCTTCCTATTTATTTCTGAATATGACTACGGGAGATACATTAATATCGGGAAAACGGATTGAGACGGATGATAATCAAACTTCCATAACCGAGGGTTTTATTATGGATATTTTCGCCGATACCGCGGTGACTATTGATTACGAAAAATCGGGATGGATAAAAGGCAATAGCAATTATATTGTAAACATAGGTTTCGATCCAAGGTTCTCCGCGGCTTATTCCGGGAAAAGAGTTGATTATCCGGCTGATTTCGAGATATATCTGAATAATCCTTTGGAGGGAGACACTTCGTTTGTTGCAGGTTCTTTTTCAAAACCGATTCCTTCCAATATAGTAGTGAAAAATATTACAGAAAATATCGACCACTTTCAGTTTATATTCAGAGATAAAAATAAAAACGGAATTTTCGATGTGGAACCCGATTCTACGCTGGGAGACGCTATATTTATAGTAAGCGGGGACTCGGCGGGAAAACCTGCAGATAGATGGTCGGATGCGAAAATAAGCTGGTCTATGACGCTGATAAGAGATACTACAATAGCGGAGGAGAAACAGCTTCCGCCGCAAATTGGCGACGTATATAAAATTGTCACTAAAAAACCTTTTAGAAATAAAGAGTTTTTTGAATTCAAAACGGTAGGTCAAGAATTAAATATTGATAAAGCAAAAGCGGATTTGGATAAAATAGCCGTTGTGCCGAATCCTTATGTCGGAGCGGCTTCTTGGGAACCCTTTTCTAATGTGGTTGGAAGGGGTGAAAGAAGAATAGATTTTATTCATCTTCCTAACATTTGCACAATAAGAATTTATACTATCAGCGGCGTGCATGTTAAAACTCTTTATCATAACAGCACA
>CAYNUJ010000173.1:2695-6357 GCA_964400095.1 uncultured Melioribacteraceae bacterium | reverse complement strand
AAGTTTCAGGAATCTCAGATTTTAAGAATGGTGATAAATTTCGCGGGCAACTTAAACGCCCCTAATGTTGTTAATGTTACTTTTTTTAATCCACCTAACTATGTCGCTTCAATAAATGATACGCAAACGGAAATTTCCGTTTGGATCGCAGAAATTCTCAGCGGCGTGAATTTGACGACAATCAGCGAAGATTCTTTTACGATAACCGACAAAGTATGGGAAAAGACCATTTTGAATGCGTCCCTCAGTCCGCTTTGCGCTATATCTAACCTTACGATGAAGGAAGCGATGTCGCACCCGGATACTTTTGAAATTGTAGAGCAAATTATTATGGAGGCAATGGAAGTAGCCAAAGCCGAAGAAATTAAATTGGGCGATAATTTTGTTAAGCTTTGTCTTAGATATTTGAAGAATGCCGGAGACCATTTTCCGTCTCTCGCCGTCGATCTATTGAGCAAAAAGGAAACGGAAATAGATTTTTTTAACGGTAAAATTGTGAAGTATGGAAGAAAGCATTACATACGCACTCCGTTAAATCTTACGTTCACTAATCTTGTTAAAGCGATATCGCATAAAAATTCTCAAACAGGCGGAGAATGATGAAGGATGTAAGTTAGATTAAAACAAGCGTTTTGAACTGTTAGTTTTATTATCGGGTGAAAATAATATGAACGACTTAGAGTTTAATTATCACAAACCAAATTCTTTAGAAGAAGCTTGTACGCTGCTGAATAACTGTAGTAATGCCGCGGTTATTGCCGGCGGCACCGATGTTTTGGTAGAAATGAAGAAAGGGCTGAGGCAGAACGACGATCTTGTTTCGCTAAAAAAATTAACCGAATTAAAAATATTAAAAGAAGAAAGCGGCGAAATAGTAATCGGCGCGGCAGTTACGCACAGCGAAATAATGAACTCACCGCTTATAAAAAATAATTTACCCGCGCTTTCAGACGCTGCTTCAAACATCGGAACCGATCAAATACGCAATACCGGAACAATCGGCGGAAATCTCTGCACGGGCGCGTCCTGCTGCGATATGGCTCCCGTCCTATTAGCCTACGGCGCTGAGGTGGAAATAGTTTCCTCTTCCCGAAATAAAATTGTCCCAATTAAAGATTTCTTTTTCGCGCATAAAAAAACTCTGCTCGCAAAAGGAGAAATTTTGACTAAGATAATTGTTCCTATCCCTGCTTCCCAAACGGGAGTTTGCTTTTTGAAATTCGGATTAAGGGACGCCGCTTCTATTTCGGTAGCGTCGGCGGCAGTAATGATAAAATTATCAAACGGCGTTTGTTCGGAAGCGAGAATAGCAATTGGAGCGGTAGCGCCCGCGCCGAAATTATGCGGCAAAGCAAGTAAACTTTTAATCGGATTAACGCCGGACGACTTTGCCGACGATAATAAATTATTAAAAGCCGCGGAAACCGCGGCGGGCGAAGCTCTTCCGCTTGACGACATAAGAGGAACCGCCGATTACAGACGCGATCTAATAAAAACTCTTACTGAACGCGCAATATTAAAAGCGGTAAAACAAATTATCAAAAATTAGATTAAACGGATTTGTCTTGAAGCAACTGATAACTATTAATGTAAACGGAACTGAAAATGAAGTTGCCGTTAACCCGGGGACAACTCTCTTGGATTTACTTCGAGACCAGCTTCGGTTGACCGGAGCAAAGAAAGGATGCGAGCAGGGAGACTGCGGCGCGTGTACGGTTCTTTTAAACGGAAAAGCGGTAAATTCATGTTTGGTTCTTGCCGTTGAAGCCGACGGTCAAAGCATCACGACTATTGAAGGATTGGCAAAGGGAGAAGCACTGCATCCGATACAAAGAGCGTTTGTTGAAAAGGGCGCTATTCAATGCGGTTTTTGTACGCCGGGGATGATTTTAAGAACAAAATCTTTTTTAGACGAAAATCCCGATCCAAGACGAAATAATATAAAGGAAGCGCTATCCGGTAATCTCTGCAGATGCACCGGATATACAAAAATAATTGAAGCCGTTGAAACCGCAAGCGAGTATCTGAAAGGAAAAACACCCGAACCGATAGAATATCAGCCGCAAAAATCCGCAATGAACTTATCTGTCGTTGGGAAAAGACTTCCAAAAATTGACGCGCCGGATAAAGCGACCGGAAGAGCGCAATACACCGACGATATCGTTCTGCCGAATATGATTTACGGGAAACTTCTATTAAGTCCGGTTCCTCACGCAAAGATAAAATCCATAAACACGGATAAAGCGAAAGCCCTGCCGGGAGTTAAAGTTGTTCTTACAAGCGAAGACGTTCCGGGTATTTCATACGGAACTTCGCCGCCGCGCTACGACGAATTTATACTTGCAAAAGACAAAGTGCGGTTTGTCGGCGATGTGGTTGCCGCGGTTGCCGCCGTTGATGAAAAAACTTGTTACAAAGCAATAAAACTTATCGACGTTGAGTACGAAGAGCTTCCCGCCGTATTTGATCCTATTGAAGCGATGAAGGACGGAGCGCCGAGATTATTTGACGATAAATATGAAAATAATATTAACACGAGAGTTGACCACCATTTCGGAGATATTGAAAAAGGTTTTGAAGAAGCGGATTATATAAAAGAAGCTTCGTTTGTGGGAAACAGAACTTATCAAAATTCGATAGAACCGCATGTAGCAATTGCCGAATGGGACAGACACGGAAGAGTTACGCTTTATACTTCAACGCAGGTCGTGCATTATGTTCACCACCAGCTTTCTCGGATTTTGGATTTGCCTCTCGGCAACATAAGAGTTATTATGACTAACTGCGGAGGCGGATTCGGAGCGAAAGCCGCGACAAATATGCTGGAAATATGTTCAATCCTTTTATCCAAAAAAGTAGGCTGTCCGGTCAAAATGCGATTCAACAGGGAAGAAATGTATTTGTACGGCAGAGGCAGACATAAACAATATATCGAGATGAAAATAGGCGTTAAAAAAGACGGCACAATTACTGCCGTTAAACAGAAAGCTGTTTTGGAAGGGGGCGCTTATTCGAGTTTCGGAATCGTTTCCACTTATTACGCCGGTTCAATGCTTCCTACGCTATATAATTTTCCGAATTACAAATACGACGGATTCAGGGTGAATACGAACCTTCCGCCCTGCGGCGCTATGCGGGGACACGGCACGCCGCATCCGCGGTTCGCTTTTGAATCCCTCCTTTCGATGATTGCAGACGATATCGGGATGGATCATATCGATATAAGATTGAAAAACGCGATGATTCCGGAAACCCGCACGTGCAACGATTTGGATATTCATTCATGCGAATTAAAAGCCTGTCTTAATAAAGTTAAGGAAAAATCCGGATGGGTTAATAAGAAAGGCAAACTGCCCAAAGGGAGAGGCATCGGCATCGGCTGCGGCGGATTTGTTTCAGGCGCGGGGTACCCGATTTACCGATCGAAGTTTCCCCATTCAAACGCAATTATAAAAGTGGAAGAAGACGGTTCTAAAGCCGTTCTGTTTGTCGGCGACGCGGATATCGGTCAGGGTTCCGATACCGTACTTGCTCAAGCCGCGGCGGAAGCAATGGGCATTACATTGGATAAGATGAGCGTAGTCTCCGCCGACAGCGATATCACGCCGTTGGGTTTCGGCGCGTACTCAAGCAGGGTTACTTTGATGGGGGGCAATGCGTCC
>CAYNUJ010000173.1:0-2595 GCA_964400095.1 uncultured Melioribacteraceae bacterium | reverse complement strand
GATATGGAAACCGGCAAAGTAAAAGTTTTGAATTTTTGGGACGCGCACGACTGCGGAACCGCAATAAATCCTTTGGCGGTTGAAGGACAAGTTGAAGGCGCTATTGTGATGGGAATGAGCGAAACGCTTTTGGAAGATGAAGTCTTTGATTCGAAAGGCAAAATGCTGAACGCCGACCTGCACAATTATCTAATTGCAACTTCGGCGGAAACTCCGGATATTGATTCGACAATTGTTGACAGTTATGAACCCGAAGGACCTTTCGGAGCGAAGGAAGTAGGCGAAGGCGCTACGCTGCCGATATTAGGAGCAATTGCAAACGCCGTTGCCGACGCTATTGGCGTGAGAATATTTGAATTGCCCATTACTCCGGAAAAAGTATTGAAAGCAATAAAAGAAAAAGCTGGTTGAAGTATTATGAATATGAATTATCTCGGCATTGACATAGGTTCTTCTTACACAAAATACGCGGTGATTAATTCATCGAATGAATTACTATATTCGAATATTCTCAAGACTTTGAGCCGGAATAAAGATAAGAAGGAGCAAACTCAAGATTATATCTTCTCCAATTTCCAAATAGATTTTACATGCGCGACGGGTTACGGAAGAGAGCATTCCGAGATTTGCGATATTACGAAAACCGAAATATACAGCGCGTCCGCAGGGATATCGGCTTTGTACAAAGAAGACAAAACTATTGTGGACGTTGGCGGCGAGGACGTAAAAGTAATTAAAAGCGGCGAAGACGGGAAGGTGTTGGATTTTTATATGAACACAAAATGCGCCGCTGGCACGGGAACATTCATAACGGAAATTGCCGACCGGGCGGAAATTGATATTTCCACAATGAGCGATATGGCGTCCAAGTCTAATTTTATTAAAGAATTAAACAGCTTCTGTACCGTATTTGCCAAGACGGAAATTATGAAATGGCTGCTCGAAGACGTCCCGGTTGAAGATATCGCAAAAGGGATTTATATCTCAATCGTTAACAGAATCGCAAAAATAAGAATGGATAAAGATCTGCCCATTTATCTCATCGGAGGAGTTGCGGCATATCATCCATTCCTAAAAAATGTGATGGAAGAAAAATTTAACGCAAAAGTTGTTGTGCCGGATAAACCCCAATTTATTACCGCATTCGGCGCGGCGGCGCTGGCGAAGAAGTACCGTGATAAACTCGTAAACAAGTGAATAATTATAAACTAACCCCGAAGGGGTGGAATGACTGTAAAACAAAAACGATAATCATAATCAAAACTCCGAAGGAGTGACATATAATAAACGCATTCTCAGATTTGTAATATAAAATATATTTACATGACTAATAATGAAAATATTAAAAAATGGGAGAACAATTTATTTAGATGGGGAAGCAAAACAGAAATTAAAACTGCTGTCATCGCGATCCAGACAATCGTCGGGAGAAGCGATCTGTTGAATTTTTCTAAATGCAGCAGATTGCTTCATTCGCTCCGCTCTTTCGCAATGACTTAAAATTAAAAATAGGAAAGATTAAATTATGAAAGCATACCACAACAAAGAAAAAGGAATCGGGATCGTTTATGACGATATGTATCTGATTAACGGCGCGAGAACGCCATTCGGTAAATTAGCCGGAACGCTTGCAAATGTATCTCCGACTGACCTCGGAATTATTGCATGCAGAGCCGCACTGCAGAAATCCAATGTTGATGCAATAGAAATTGACCAAACAATAATTGCGAACATCGGACAAAGTTCAACCGACGCTTATTTTCTGCCGAGGCACATTTCGCTTTATTCGGGTGTGAGAACCGAAGTTCCCGTATTGATGGTCCAGAGAATCTGCGGCTCCGGTTTTGAAACAATAATTACAGCAGCGGAACAAATAGCTTTGGGAAAAGCCGGAGTTGTACTTTGCGGAGGGACGGAAAATATGTCGCTTGCCCCGACAGTCGGCTTCGGCAACAGAATGGGCTATCAGCTGGGAAGACCGAATTTTGTGGACATGCTTTGGGAGTCTTTAAACGACACCGCTGCCGGATATCCTATGGGCTGCACAGCCGAAAACGTGGCGCAGAAACATAATATTTCACGGCAGGAAGCAGACGAATTCGGCAAACTCTCTTCCGATAGGACGCTCGCGGCTATTGAAAGAGGGTTCTTTGATGATGAAATTATTCCGATGAATTCTACGATTTTAGAAGCCGACGGATTAAAACCGCGGAAAGTAAGGCTGCCGAGAAATGTAACCGATTTCAAAACGGACGAGAACGTTCGCGTTACAAGTATGGAAGCGCTTGCTAAACTGCCTTCTATTTTTGATAAAAACGGCGTTCAGACAGCCGGAAACTCAAGCGGAATTGTTGACGGCGCGGCTTCCGTTGTTGTCGCCGATAAGGTTTACGCGGATTCAAATAATTTATCCCCTTTAACAAAAATTGTAGCCTCCGCGTCCTGCGGATTAGACCCGAAAGTTATGGGGCTGGGACCCGTTCCGGCAATAAAATATCTTTTGGAAATCACCGGATTAAACATTTCCGAAATTGATTTAATCGAAATAAATGAAGCGTTCGCCGCTCAGTTTATAGGCTGCGAGCGGGAATTGGG
>CAYNUJ010000172.1:4462-6374 GCA_964400095.1 uncultured Melioribacteraceae bacterium | reverse complement strand
GCGGCGGTTTATTCGATTTGGTATTTTTATTTTAATATTTATGAAGTGGATTTTTCATATTCACCGCAAAAAAAGCGGTATAAGGTAAACGACACAATTACTGTTTCATCAATTCCTTTAAACGCATTTGGTAATTTGATAAAAAAAAGAGAAATTGCATTTGAAATTGAAATTTTGAATGGAAAACATCTTGTGAATATACATCAGAAAGGTACTAAAGCTGAAATTATTTTCCTTTCCGCCGGAGAAGTTACTATTAAGTGTATTTCTAAATATGCGCTTCGGCCGGCTGTTTTGGAATTTACCGTAGTTAATTAACAACAAACGCCGAGGTTAAGAAGATGAAAAAATCATTACCCATCCTTTTGTTAATTATCGCATTATCGCGTGTTTCCTTTCCGCAGGGAACCGCCGGAACCGACGCGAAATTTGAATACCGCTCTCTTGTGGATTTGCCGAGCGCGGGAATATTGGAGAAAGGTTATGTAGGCGTTGGTCTGGACGTGCTTCCTTACGGCGTTCTTATATCTAAAATTGAAGTCGGCGTTTTTGAAAATTTCAGTTTCGGAATTTCTTTCGGCGGAGAAAACGTAATCGGCAGCGGCTTGATCACCTGGTATAAATTACCAGGCGTAAATATACGCGCGAGAATTATAGACGAAACGGAATCGCTTCCGGCGCTTACGCTCGGTTTTGATTCACAAGGCAAAGGAATTTATTTCGATTCGTACAAAAGATATGAGATTAAATCGCCCGGATTTTATGCTGCGGCGTCTAAAAATTTTGAATTTCTCGGTTATTTGAGTGTGCATGGAATTCTTAATTATTCATTGGAAAGAAATGACGGCGATAAAGATTTGAATTTGGGCGTCGGAATTGAAAAAACTATTGGTTCCCGCGTTTCTCTTATTGCCGAATATAATTTTGCCGTAAACGACAATAACGGCGGCGCTTTGGGCAACGGAAACGGTTATCTTAATATGGGAGTCCGCTGGTCTGTCGGCGAGGGGTTTACAGTCGGGATGGATTTGCGCGATATGCTGGAAAACAAGAAAATCAATTCTAATAAAGCCGATAGAGCTATTTTTGTAGAGTATATTAAATCTATTTTTTAGTGTTGAGTAAATAGGACATCAATTCAATTTTAATGGACATTCTTTGTTCCATTCCTCACTTTTCATTCAATATAAACTTCTTTTTTAGGCATAATAATTGAAATATAATTATTAAAATGTCAGAGGTTTAAAATGAAATCGATTAAAATTATTATAATGTTTGCTTTGTTCGCTTCTTTATCCGGTTGTTACACACAATTGGCGGTCAGAGATTATGACAGAGAAGTTTACTACGAAGATCCGGAATATGCAGATAGTTCCGATTACTATGCCGACCGTGAATTTACCGAAGACGAAAATTATGACGAGGACAGCAGCAATGTAATAATCAATAATTATTACGACGATCCGTATTGGAATTTCGGTTATAGAAGATATTTATGGGGCGGATATTATCCCTCAACTGCTTTAGATTTTGTGTTTGACGACTGGTACGGTTTCGGATATTTCGGATGGCACTATTACGATCCTTATTTCAGCCCGTACGGATATTATTACGGTTCGTATTGGGATCCTTTCCCTGTTTATTATGACTCATGGTATTATGGCGGTTACTATGGCGGAGGATATTATGACGACGGTTACTACGGTGGAGGATACTATGACGGAAGTTATTTTGCTCCTTATAAATATCGATCGAATAGTATGACGCGATTAAGAAATACACGGGGCAGAGGTTTGGCAGACAGATTCGGTTCTCGAAACGATAGAGAGCGCGGCTCAATTCTTCGAAAAGGAACCGACCGAAATCCGAGAACCGGAGATAGAGGATTGGATAATGAGATTGACCGCGGTGG
>CAYNUJ010000172.1:0-4362 GCA_964400095.1 uncultured Melioribacteraceae bacterium | reverse complement strand
ACCGAAATCCGAGAACCGGAGATAGAGGATTGGATAATGAGATTGACCGCGGTGGAATGAGAACCGGATTGAATTCCGGAGGATTGGGATTAACTCGTCCGAAAAAAGTAATTTCTTCTAAGCGCGAAATTAAACGCGATACGAGAAACAGAGGAAGAACCGCAAAAATCAATTCGCCAAAAAACAGAAGAACAAACGAAATTGGCGCCGTTCAGAAGTCAAAAACAAAGAATAATAAAAGCTCCAGAATTGCGCAGGAAGTAAAGAATAAGTATAAATACAAAGTTAATAGGTCCAACTCGAAAAGGTATTCTAAGGGTAAAAAGACTTCGCGTTACAATAAAAGCTATAAAAGAATAAAACCGAAAAAGAGCTCTGGAAGAAGTTACGGTAAAAGTAAAAAGGGGAGTTCCGAAAGAAGAAGCTATAAGCCGAGAAGAAGCGGTTCGCGGGGTCATTCAATATCTCCGAGAAGTTCGGGTTCTCGCAAAAGTTCGGGTTCTCGGAGCAGGTCGTATTCTTCGCCGAGGAGCAGAGGCGGTTCTCATTCGGCTACGAGAAGCAGTTCCGGCTCATCTCACGGTTCCCGTTCCTCCGGCAGCTCGAGATCTTCGCGCGGTTCTTCCGGCGGCAGAAGAAGATAGTTTGAATTCGCCGCCGGTTTCGGCGGCGCGTTATTTAATTTTTAGGAGATTTAAAATGAAATCAAAGTTTAATATTTTCGTTATAACTCTGTTGATTTTTTACGGGAGTTTGTACGGGCAGAATTTTAACGACGCGCTGCGGTTAGCTCAGCCTTCTCTCGGAGTTTCAGCCAGAGCGCTGGGGATGGGAAACGCTTTCATTTCCGTCGGGGGAGATTACAGTTCAACTTTTTATAATCCCGCCGGATTGGGATTGATAAAACAATCCGAATTAATGGGAGGATTGGATTACAATTCTTTCGATAATAAAAGCACGTTTTTCAACAGCAATTCTAAATTCAGCGTGAGCAATACAACGTTGAATCAATTCGGTTTTGCTTTTCCGTTCACGGTTGTTCGCGGCAGTTTAGTCGCTTCGTTCGGATATAATAAAATTATCGATTTTAATTCATCGGTTAAATTCAAAGGATTCAATTCAAACAATAATTCATTCATTCAAAGTTTAACGTCTCAAAATAACGATCTTGCTTATCAGCTCGGATTAAGTTATCCTTTATACGACGGCGGCGGTACTTATCTTAAAGACACAACTCGAATATCCGGATTGTTAAATCAGAGCGGTTCGATAATTGACGAAGGGAGCATCGATAGCTGGAGTTTTGCCGGCGCGGTTGAGATTGCGAAAAATGTTTTTGCGGGAGTCACTTTTAATATCCTTTCCGGTTCTTACCAGAGTACGCGGGATTATTATGAGGACGATATCAATAATAGATATAATTCTTCCTTTCAGCTCGATCCGCAGGATTCGAGAACAGCCGGATTTAATTCCTTCTATTTTAACGATGCGATTAATTGGGATTTGACCGGATGGGATATGAAACTCGGTTTTTTATATAAAACAAACAAAAATGTTACAATCGGGATGGGAATTAAATTCCCTACTTTTTATACAGTGAAGGAATTATATACGGTTTACGGAGAAAGTAGTTTTGCGAACGCTTCGTTCAGCATTGACCCCTCCTACCGCGACGAAATTGAATATGATATAACTACGCCTTACGAATTTTCGGGCGGAATTAGCGGAAAAGTTGCCGGATTAACTCTTGCCGCAGATTTCAATTTCATGGATTATACTCAGATGAAATTCGACGGAGGACTGCAGCCGGCGATTACATCCGAAAATAACAAACAGATAAAGGAAGTTTTTAAAAGCGTATTTAATTATTCAGCCGGAATGGAATATACGCTGCCGGTTTTTGAATTGACGTTAAGAGCCGGGTATATTCTGCAGAAATCTCCGTACATCGACGATACTCAGGGATTCGATAAAAAGTTTTACACATTCGGATTAGGGTTTAAGCCGAGTAGAAATGTGGCATTTGATCTGGCTGTTCTCCGCGGAAGTTGGAATGATTTTATTGATAACTACGGAGCGGGAATATCGAGGGTGAATCAGAATATTGATAAGAACAAATTCTTATTAACGGTAAGATATCTCTACTGAAAATAAAACAAATATTGATTCAATGGTAAAAGCATCTTATTTTCGAGATGCTTTTTTCATTTAAACGTGGAGGTTAATATTAGGGGAACCGTTATTAGGATTGAGAGTAAAGATTATTATGTTTTGCTCGATGACGGAACAGTTGTTCGTTCCGCGCTTAGAGGTAAAATTAAAAAGGAATTACAGTTAAAGAAAAATAAAATGTATATCCTCGATCCCGTTGCGGTTGGGGATCAAGTGGAACTCGAGCGTCATTTCGACGGGACGGGTTCAATCTCTTCGATATTGCCCAGGAGGAATTATTTATCGAGGAAAGCGCCAAGATTGAAAGGGGCAAGTTTTCGCGGCGAACGTTTGGAGCAGATTATAGCCTCGAATATTGACCAATTATTCATTGTTGCGAGTATCGATTTCCCCCGATTTAATAACAGAATGATAGACAGAATAATTGTAGCCGCCGAAAGCGGAGGAATTGAGTCGAAGATCATAATTAATAAATCCGATTTGGAAAGCAACGACGAAATTGAATATTGGAAAAAGTTATATGAGCAAATAGGATATCAGGTTTTCGTTACAAGCGTAATAACGAATTCCGGTTTCGATAGTGTTCGGGAAGCTGTGAACAATAAAGTATCGTGCTTTTGGGGGCAGTCCGGTGCGGGGAAGTCGTCAATATTAAATTTGCTTTTCCCCGGACTTGATTTAAAAGTTGGAAAAATAAGCGAATACAGCAGTAAAGGAAAACATACTACCGTGACCGTTCAGATGTTGAAAATTGGCGATAAAGCTTTTGTGATAGATACTCCCGGAATAAGAGAAATTGAGCCTTACGGATTAATGGAGGAGGATTTAGGTCATTATTTTGCTGAAATTAAAGAAAGATTGATTTCGTGTAAATTTAATTCATGCACTCATAATCACGAACCCGGATGCGCCATACTTGAGGCTCTGGATAAAGGCGAGATAAGCGAGGAGAGGTATATTAGTTATTTAAATATATTATCCTCAATTGAATCCGATATCAGATTTTAATTATTTCCGCTACGAACTTTATTTTCAATTTGATGTATAATGCCATTGTGAATCTCGAATGTCAATAATCCCATGGACTGTAGTTCGGAGACAGTTTCTTCAACTATGTCCGTGACGCAAATCCATTTATTTGCCGTGGCGATATCGTAAGTATTTATAAAAGTCGGAAAAAATAAATGCGAAAATAGATATTTAGTTTACTGAATCAAATGATTATCTTTTAGAATAAAAATTTAGGATTCTATGTTTAAAGGAAAAGTAATTAATGTATTGGTGATTTTAGGCGGAATTTTAGTGTTTTCCGCATGTTCAGGCGTTGAAAGCAGTGTGAAGAACATTAGCTCCGCTTTAAGAACACAGAAAGAAAAAGCGGCGTTAGACCATTTTATCAGAGGAACAATAGCGGAAAATGAAGGAAAAATTCCGGAGGCGATACTCGAGTATCAAGATGCGTTAAGATACGATACAAGTTCCGGTATTTATTACGCTTTGGGAAAATCGTATTTTAAAATAAATAAGCTGTCGAACGCTTTGGAGAATACGAAATCCGCTCTAAAATTAGACAGCGAAAATATTGATTATAATCATCTCCTCGCAAATATTTATACTTCAGCGCATAATTTTGATTCTACTGTAGCGGTTTATAACAGAATCTTGAGTATTGATTCGACTAATACCGAAGCGTTATTCAAAATGGCGAAGATATATAAATTTGATCAGCCGCTTAAAGCTCTGGAGATTTTCAATAAAGTATTGAAACTGACAGGTCCCGATTGGACGGTTCTGGCGGAGGTAGCCGAACTTAACGAACGGATGGGTAAAGTAAACGAAACAATTGAAGCGATTGAAGGATTGCTGAAATTGAATCCCGGCGAATTGAGAATACGAAAAATATTGATTGAAGCTTACATAAAAGCAAACAGACTTGACGACGCTTTGAAATTGATTAACAGCTCCATGTACACGGTTCCCGACGATTTGAATTTGATTGAATACAAAGCGAATATTTTACTTGCGGAAGGCGAACTTGAAGCCGCAGGAGAAGAGTATAAAAAAATGATCGAGAGCAAAGACGTTCCCTTCGATGCAAAAGTGAAAATCAGCGCTCAGTTTATCGTAGGGCAAAATACCGATTCCGTTTCCGTAGCGATTGCTAAAGAACTATTCAATACGATAAAAAAA
>CAYNUJ010000171.1:0-6406 GCA_964400095.1 uncultured Melioribacteraceae bacterium | reverse complement strand
CACTAAACTCACGCCGGATAAACCGCGTTTCGTTGCGGGTGCTATCGGACCTTTGAGCAAAACGCTTTCGATGTCGCCCGACGTTAACGATCCGGGCTACCGCGAAGTTGATTTTAACGCGGTAGCGGAAGCCTACAAAACAGAAGCAGAAGCTTTAATAAAAGGCGGCGCAGATATACTGCTAGTGGAGACTATTTTCGACACGCTGAACGCAAAAGCGGCGTTGTTCGCCATAGAAGAAGCGACGAATAAATTGGGCATCGAACTTCCCGTAAGCATTTCCGGCACAATCGTCGATATGTCCGGCAGAACCCTTTCCGGTCAAACCACCGAAGCGTTTTGGATTTCCGTTTCCCACACAAGAAATTTATTGAGCGTCGGTTTGAACTGTTCTTTGGGACCGAAGCAAATGCGTCCATTTATCGAAGAACTTTCCCGCATTGCAGATTGTTTCGTAAGTTTGTATCCCAACGCCGGGTTGCCCAATGAATTCGGAGAATACGACGAGTCGCCGCAGACAATGGAAGGCGTTCTGAAAGAATACGCCGAAGCGGGATTCCTTAATATCGTAGGCGGCTGCTGCGGAACCACTCCCGATCATATCGGCACATTTGCCGAAATGGTTAAACATTTCACTCCGCGTGAAATTCCATTTGTCGAACCGCTTCTTCGTTTGAGCGGATTAGAGCCCCTTATCGTAAGACCGGAATCAAATTTTGTAAATATCGGCGAAAGAACAAACGTAACCGGATCGAAAAAATTCGCGAGATTAATTAAAAGCGGAGAATTCGAAGAAGCGCTTTCGGTAGCGCGGCAGCAGGTTGAAAACGGCGCTCAGATTATAGATATAAACATGGACGAAGGGATGATAGACAGCGAGGAAGTGATGGTGAAATTTCTTCGTCTTATCGCTTCCGAGCCGGATATCTCACGCGTTCCCGTTATGCTCGATTCGTCCAAATGGAGCGTAATAGAATCCGGGCTGCAAAACATTCAGGGAAAAGGAATAGTAAATTCGATAAGCATGAAAGAAGGCGAAGAAGCTTTTATAGAACGCGCGCGTAAAATACGCAACTACGGCGCCGCGGCTATTATTATGGCGTTCGACGAAGACGGGCAGGCGGATACGCTGGAAAGAAAAATTAAAATATGCGAACGAGCTTATAAAATATTGACTGAAAAAGTCGGCTTCCCGCCGCAGGATATTATTTTCGATCCTAATATATTTGCCGTGGCTACAGGCATCGAAGATCACAATTCCTACGCACTCGATTTTATTGAAGCGGTTAAATGGATTAAGAAAAACCTTCCCCACGCGAAAGTTTCCGGCGGAGTGAGCAATCTTTCATTTTCCTTCAGAGGCAACAACACAATACGCGAAGCGATGCATTCGGTATTCCTTTACTATGCGGTTGAAGCCGGTATGGACATGGGAATAGTGAACGCCGGACAGTTAACCGTTTACGACGATATTCCGAAAGATCTACTCGAAAGGGTTGAAGACGTTATTCTCAACAGACGTCCGGACGCGACGGAAAGACTGCTCGATTTTGCGGAGCATGTAAAAGAAGAGAAAAAAGACGGCAAAAAAATAGAAGAGTGGCGCGGCGCTCCGGTTGAAGAAAGATTAAAACATTCTCTCGTGAAAGGAATTGTAGAATTTATTGAATCCGATATCGAAGAAGCCCGGTTAAAGTTGAAAGATCCGCTCCTTGTTATAGAAGGACCTTTAATGGACGGAATGAATTTCGTGGGCGATCTTTTCGGCGCGGGTAAAATGTTTCTGCCGCAAGTTGTCAAAAGCGCGCGAGTTATGAAAAAAGCCGTGTCGTTTCTGCTTCCATATATTGAAAAGAACAAAGGAAAAGGAAGCAGCGCGGGAAAAATCCTTCTCGCCACGGTTAAAGGCGACGTGCACGATATAGGAAAAAACATTGTCGGCGTTGTGCTCGGATGCAATAATTTTGAAGTCATCGACCTCGGAGTAATGGTCTCCGCGGATAAAATTTTATCCGCCGCAAAAGAAGAGAATGTTGATATTATCGGGTTGAGCGGATTGATAACTCCCTCGCTGGACGAAATGGTTCACGTGGCAAAAGAAATGAAACGGCTGAGATTCGACACTCCGCTATTGATAGGCGGAGCCACTACTTCGAGAATTCATACCGCAGTTAAAATCGATCCGGAATTTGATAACGCCGTGGTTCACGTGCTGGATGCCTCCCGCAGCGTCGGAGTGGCGTCGAGTTTAATAAACCAAACTTCCGGCGGCAGGTTCGCTTCCGGCGTTAAAGCCGAATATGAACAATTAAGATTCAACCACCGGCGCAAGCAGTCCGCCAAACAATATATTTCCCTTGAAGAAGCGAGAAAAAATAGATTTAAAATTGACTGGACCGAAACTCAAATTACCCGTCCGAAAAAAAACGGTTTAACGGTTTACGATAATTACCCGTTGGAAGAGATAAGAAGTTTTATCGATTGGACTCCGTTTTTTTCCACTTGGGAAATGAAAGGAAAATATCCGCAGATATTCGACGACCCCGCTCTCGGGGATGAAGCCCGAAAATTGTTCGACGACGCCAATAAATTATTGGACGAAATTATCAACGATAAACTGCTTTCGGCAAAAGCCGTTGTGGGAATTTTTCCGGCGAACAGTTTTGAAGACGACATCGAGATTTATTCCGACGATTCACGGAAGGATTTATCGAACGTACTCCATACGCTTCGTCAGCAGAGTAAAAAATCCTCCGGTCAGCCGAATATCGCTCTAAGCGATTTTATTGCTCCAAAAGAAACCGGTATTACCGATTACATCGGAATGTTCGCCGTAACCGCCGGAATAGGAATTGAACCTCTTGTAGATAAATTTGAAAAAGACCACGACGATTATAACGCAATAATGGCAAAAGCTCTGGCGGACAGATTGGCGGAAGCCCTCGCTGAAAAGATGCATCAAAAACTGAGAACCGAGTTATGGGCGTATTCCGACGAAGAAAATTTCACCAACGACGATTTGATTAAGGAAAATTATAAGGGAATTCGTCCCGCGCCGGGTTACCCGTCACAGCCGGATCATACCGAAAAAGAGATAATTTGGAAAGCCCTTTCGGTTGAAGAAAACGCTTCTATTGTTTTAACGGAAAGTTTGGCAATGCTGCCCGCCGCTTCGGTTTCGGGACTCTATTTCGCCAACTCTAACGCGCGTTATTTTAATATCGGCAAAATTATGGAAGACCAGCTTGAAGATTACCGCAAGCGCAAAGGATGGAGCCGCAGCGAAGTGGAAAAATGGCTCGGAACGATTTTACTTTAAATGTTAAAGAAAAATAATTTGGATTTTACAAAAAGAATTCATATTTAAGAACCGAATTATTTAATAATTTCGGAGGCTTAGATGAGCAAAAGAAAAACACCCCCTAATTCCGCCTCAAAATCGAAAACAGGGAAAAAACACATTCCCAATTCTCACCTTAATAAAACCGGAAAACTTAAAGGAGATTTTTACGAAAAAGAACTTGCCAAACTGCAGATAGAATTAGTAAAACTGCAGGAATGGATAAAAGCCAAAGGATTGAAAGTTGTGCTTCTTTTTGAAGGAAGGGACGCGGCGGGAAAGGGCGGCGTTATAAAAAGGATCACTCAAAGTTTGAATCCCAGAATCGCTCGCGTAGTTGCTCTCGGCACTCCGACTGAAAAAGAGAAAACCCAATGGTATTTCCAAAGATACGTCACTCACCTTCCCGCGGCGGGAGAGATGGTTTTATTCGATAGAAGCTGGTACAACCGCGCCGGCGTGGAAAGAGTAATGGGGTTCTGCACCGACGAAGAATACAGTGAGTTTCTACGCTCCGTTCCCGAATTTGAAAGGATGCTTATCCGTTCGGGAATAATTTTAATTAAATATTATTTCTCCGTCAGCGACGAAGAGCAGGAAAAACGGTTCCAGAAAAGGTTAACCGACCCCACAAGACGATGGAAACTAAGCCCGATGGATTTGAAATCCCGCGCAAAATGGGTGGAGTATTCCAAAGCTAAAGATGAAATGTTTAAATACACGGATATCAAACAATCCCCATGGTGGGTAGTAAACGCGGACGATAAAAAACGGGCGCGGCTTAACTGCATCAATCATCTTCTCGGAATGATTCCCTACAAAGATTTGACTCCGAAACCGGTAAAACTGCCTCCGAGACAAAAGCCAGCGGGTTATGTTCGTCCGCCTATGTCCGACCAAACGTTTGTGCCGGAAATTTATTGAGAATATCAACTTCAATTGCTCCGCTTAATATTATTTAAAACCGGAACGGCAGGAGCAATTGAAAATTATTTTTTTTGAATTAAATTGGAATTAAAAAACATTAACCCGTAAACGCGAGGCGCGGAAATGAGAAAATTATTTTTAATTATATTTTTAGCATTCCCCTATTTTTTATCCGGACAAACCGACACAACCATTACGTCGATTATTCAGATAACGCCCGACGGAAAATTATTTTATCGCACGGCTTATGCCGAAAAGGACTCCGTAATGACATTAACGCGCAACGATATTTATCGATATGATTTTTCCACAGGCAAAGATTCCTTATACCTCCAAGATTATTATTATGCTCCCCCTCCGCCTATGGATTTAAAGATAGAGAACATTGCCTCGCTTAAGTTCGTAAAGAACAAGCCTTCGAATTTCGTTTATCTTTCTCTCAACTTCTGCGTGGAACAATGCGGAGTTATTATTACCGAGAATTCCGAGACACCGGTTGATTGGTCGGTTCTTGGCGGAAACGGAAGGGAATTATTCACAAACGGCGTTACGGACGACGTATATTTTTACACAAACGGCAAATTATTCAAAAGCTCCGACGGCGGAAACACTTGGACTGAATTTTCCGATTCAACCGCTATTAATCTTCCGTTTACTCCTCTCGCTATTGCGCCGGATTCAAACTTTTTCATGATCGGTTTTGACGGCAACAACCAATTGGTCGGAACGAGGGATACCGGCAAAACGGTCTTTATGATGGAGACCTCGAAGATATGGAATAATTCCACTAAAATTTATTTCAACGAAGCAAATCTTAATTACTACGCGACAACCTTCGAATATCAATCGGGCGTATATGAATTGTACAGAAAAAAAATCGGTTCTCCGGCGGATTTTATGGAAAAAGTTTTATCCTCGAATACGCCTATTAAATTTGCCGTTAATAATTTGAGCGATGAAAAAATCAGCTACGCGGTTTCCAACGAATTATACACAAGCGCCGACAGCGGAAGAACATTTACAAAAACATTTTCCCTCCCTCACTCTCCGCGGGATATTTTTTATTACGATAATCGAATTGGAATTTTGTATCTGAATAAAATTGTTCTTTACGAAAACAATCAATTTGCAGATTTGGTAAAAAAGAAAATCGATAACTCCTTATCGCTGATGCCGTTATCCGTCGGGAATTATTGGAAATATCATTTTCACAGCGAAGACGGAATTACTGATCCCAATCCGTCGGATTTCGACGTTTCGTTTGAGATAATAGGCGATACGGTTATTAATAGCAAAAGGTATTTTACCGCTTTTAGCGACTTTGGCGATCACTCGCCGTTTAATTATAAATATCTGCGGGTCGATTCGCTCGAAGGAAAGATTTACGGAATCAATCCATACGGCGGCGATGAAGAACTCGCGCTTGATCTTTTAGCCGATAAATCGGATAAATTTTCTTTACCTGAATTGGGCAATATATTTTCCGCCGAAAGAGATTACAGTCTCTTATTCGGGAAATATAGAGTTAGGATGACATATTATGTAAGCTCGTTCTATGTTGCTAAACAGCAATTTACGAGTGGAATTGGAGTTAATTATAGGTTGGCGGCATTCGATTTCGGCAGCTCCACGCTTGATCTTCTCGGCTGTGTCATTGACGGCGTTCTTTACGGCGATACGACTACAGTATCTGTCGAAGATGAAAATCTTTCCCCGGAGAAATTTTATTTATTTCAAAATTACCCGAATCCGTTTAATCCTACGACGGTGATTAAATATTCAATCCCTTCGTTAGAGACGCAAGATTTTGCGTCTCAACAGGATTTTGCGTCTCAACGTGTATCATTAAAAATTTACGACATTCTCGGACAGGTAGTGGCTGAGCTAGTGAATGAAAAACAGTCCCCGGGAAATTACGAAGTGAATTTCAACGCGGACAATTTGAGCAGCGGCGTTTATATCTACAAATTGAATATCAATAACGGATTTACGACAATGACCCAAACGCGAAAGATGGTGTTGCTTAAATAAACCCGTCATTGCGAGTCCCGATTGCAGCCGCTATCAAATAGGCTAATCGGGACGCGGCAATCTGTTTAATTTATTCGAGTACGTAAATTAATTGCATAGGTCAAAAAA